>JBNAVS010000008.1:0-14110 GCA_049700235.1 Microgenomates group bacterium | reverse complement strand
GGCCGCTAGACGATGGCGGCTTTCAATAACCTCAGGGTGAGCCCGGAAGGGATCGAACCTTCGACACCCTGCTTAAAAGGCAGGTGCTCTACCACTGAGCTACGGGCCCTTTGCCATGTTTAAAATTGATTTTACCATAGTTGAAGGTTATCATCAAGGATGTTATTATTAGAAAAATGATTATTTTGGGGATTGATCCAGGAATAGCAATCACAGGTTATGGATTAATTAAGTGTAATTCAAAAAAGATTACCCTGGTTGACCTTGGAAGTATTAAAACATCCAAAAATCTCGCCTCGCCTCAAAGGCTGGATTTAATTTACTCCCAAACAGCCAAAATCATTCGGAACCACAAACCACAAGTTTTAGCTTTGGAAAGTTTATTTTTCAATACTAACGCTAAATCTGCTTCAGCGGTTGGTCAGGCAATGGGAGTAATAAAATTAGCGGCGGCAAAGAAAAAAATTGAAGTGGTAGAATACCCGCCCCTAAAAATTAAAATGGTTTTGACGGAAAATGGCCGGGCGAAGAAAAATCATATTCAGTCTAAAGTAAGAAAAATTTTGAAATTAAAAAAACTTCCTCGGCCAACCCACGCCGCTGACGCCTTGGCAGTGGCAATTTGCCACTGGAAAGTAAAAAATGATAAAATAAAAGGAATCCCATCTCCTAAAACTTTGGAGGATCAAAGGAGGTGAGAAAATATGGCAGATGTTTTAGTAGGAAAAATTACCCATTATTATGACAAAATTGAGGTAGCGGTTGTTGAAGTTCTAGCCCCACTTAAAGTTGGAGACCAAATCAAAATTAGTGGTCACGGTAAAGAGTTCACCCAACAAGTAACTTCCATGCAAATTGAGCACCAACAAATTCAAGAAGCACAAAAGGGTCAGGCAATTGGGATGAAGGTAGATCAGCCAGTTAAAGAAGGTGATGAAATTTACAAAACTGAATAAAGATGTTAATTTTGCATGGAGAGAATATCCAAGCAAGCCGCCAATATCTTAGGGAAAAAATTAAAAAGTTTTCCGGAGAAGTAATTAAACTTGAGGGGGAAAAACTAACTCTTACGGAATTCCAACAAGCGGTTGAAAGTCAATCCATTTTTAAAAACGATAAATTAGTCGTAATTTTTAGTCTTTTCTCTCGAAAACCAGGGAAAGAGAAAGAAAAACTTCTAAAATACTGTCGCCAAGAAAACCCAAAAAACTTAATTATCTGGGAGGGAGAAAAAATTGACGGAAGGATTCTTAAACATTTTCCGGGGGCAGAAATTAAACTTTTTGAGTTGGCAAAAATTATTTATAAATTTCTCGATTATTTATCGCCAAGAAACAAGAGATATTCTTTAGCCCTCTTTCATCAATGTTTAAAACAAGAAACACCGGAAAAAATTTTTTATTACCTTTGCCGACACATAGAAAATCTAATTATTGCTGCTGATTTAGGCGAGGAAGGATTAACGAAATTTCCTTCTTGGAAGCAGAAAAAACTCATCACCCAAGCAAATAATTTTGGAATCCAAAAATTAATCACTACCTACAACCGACTTTTAGAGGTCGATTATCAACAAAAAACTGGGCGCGCCCCTTTTTCGTTAATCTCCCATCTTGACCTTTTAATTGCTTCCCTTTAAAATGAAAATATGAAACCTTATATTCAAAAAATAATCAAACCATGGGGTTATGAGCTAATTTTTACTCCGCCGGCGTCTCCCGTTACCGGAAAAATTTTACATCTTGATGCCGGAAAAAGATTTAGTTACCAGTATCACGATAAAAAAACAGAAACCCTTTGCCTTTTAAGGGGAGAGGCAAAAATAATTATTGAGGAAAAAACAAGCAAGATGAGGCTATTAAGGGGATATTTTATCTCCCCAATGATGAAACATCGCTGTTGGGCAATTACTGATTGTGATATATTGGAAGTATCAACTAAAGAAGAAGGTAGTACCGTAAGGCTTGAGGATGATTATAACCGGCCAACAGAAACAGAGGAAATGAGAAAGTTACCAAATCGCGGTTGGAAAAAATGACTGTCCAAAAAAGGGATAAAAACATTTTATGGTTTAAAGAAATCGATAAAGAAGATATTCCCTTAGTTGGAGGTAAGGGAGCAAATTTAGGGGAGATGGCAAATTTTGACATTCCCGTTCCCCAAGGATTTGTCATTACTGCCAGAGCTTATTTTGATTTTTTGAAAGAAAATAAATTAGAACCAAAAATTAAAGATATTCTTGAAAAAATAAATCCCCAAGATCCTCAATCTTTTAACGAGGCCTCACAAAAAATAAAAAATTTAATCATTTCCGGAAAAATCTCCCCCTCCTTGGCAAAAGAAATTATTGATAATTATTTGAAGCTTGGGGGATTGCTTCGCCAAGCTTTGGTCGCAATTCGCTCCTCAGCGACAGCAGAAGACTTACCTCAAGCTTCTTTTGCTGGCCAGCAGGCAAGTTTTTTAAATATTAAAGGAGAGGCAAATGTGGTAGAAAAGATCAAAGAATGCTGGGCTTCTTTGTTCGAACCGCGAGCAATTTTTTACCGTCAGGAAAAAGGCTTTGATCATTTTAAAGTGGGTATCGCGGTAATTGTCCAGGAAATGGTCCCAGCAGAAATTTCCGGAGTAATGTTTACTTGCGATCCGGTAACTAACCAGAAAAACAGAATTGTTATTGAGGCCATTTGGGGTTTGGGAGAATACATTGTTCAGGGAAAAGTTACTCCTGATTTATACATTGTTGATAAGAGCTCTTTAGAAATTTTAGATCGTCAGGTGGTAAAACAAACAATCCAATTAATTAAAGTTGGTGATTTAAATAAACAGACAAACGTACCTAAAAAACTTCAATTAAGAAGAAAGTTGACTGATTCCCAAATTATAGAATTGGCAAAAATTGGAAAAAAGATTCACCAACATTATTTTTATCCCCAAGATATCGAATGGACATTTCATAAAGGCAAATTTTATATCGTCCAAACAAGACCGGTAACTACCATAGAAAAGGAAAAAGGAAAAAGGAAAAAGGAAAAAGTTATAAAAAGAAAACCAATCCTAAAAGGACAGGCGGCCAGTCCGGGGATAGCTTCAGGTCCAGTAAATATAATTAAATCGGCAAAAGAGATTAATAAAATAAAAACTGGCGATGTTTTGGTAACACCAATGACTAATCCTGATTTTGTTCCGGCAATGAAAAAGGTTGCGGCAATAGTTACCGATAAAGGAGGACAGACTTCACATGCAGCAATTATCAGCCGAGAGTTGGGAGTACCGTGCGTTGTAGGAACGCAAACAGCAACTAAAATTTTAAAAAACGGTCAGATTGTGACCGTAAATGGGACCAAAGGGGAGGTGTATCAAGGGGGAATGATAAGTAAAATATCAAATATCAAATATCAAATATCAAATATCAGAGAACAACCATTAGCAGCTATTTCTCACAAAATATTAAAAACTGCTACAAAAATTTATGTGAATTTAGGAGAGCCCCAATTAGCAAAAGAAATAGCCCAAAGAAATGTCGATGGGGTAGGGCTTTTAAGAGCAGAGTTTATGATTGCTCAAATAGGCGTTCATCCAAAGAAAATTATTAAAGATAGAAAACAAAAATTGTTCGTTGAAAAATTGTCCTCAGATATCTCAATTTTCTGCGATGCTTTCTACCCCAGACCAGTAGTCTATCGAGCCACTGATTTTAAAACTAATGAATACCGAAATTTAGTGGGAGGAAAAGCTTTTGAACCCGAGGAGGAAAATCCCTTATTGGGTTTTCGAGGTGCCTTTCGTTATATTACCAACCCTGAAGTTTTCGAATTAGAGCTTCAGGCAATCAAAGAAGTGAGGAAAAAATATAATAATTTGTGGTTAATGATTCCTTTTTGCCGAACACCAAAAGAGCTTCAGGAAGTTAAAAAAATTGTTGTTGCCCAAGGTTTAATCAGAAGTCCAAGTTTTAAACTTTGGCTAATGGTTGAGATCCCCTCTAATGTAATTCTTCTAAAAGATTTTATAAAAGTCGGTATAGACGGTGTCTCCATCGGTTCAAATGATTTAACAATGTTAATATTAGGGGCGGACCGAGATAATGCCGAATTAGCAAATGTCTTTAATGAACAAAATCCGGCAGTCCTATGGGCCTTAGAAAAAACAATCAAAACTTGTCAAAAATTTAAGATCACTTCCTCGATCTGCGGGCAGGCTCCTTCTACTTATTCTGATTTGGTAGAAAAGTTAGTTGATTGGGGGATTACCAGCATTTCCCTAAATCCTGATGCAATTGAAACTACTCGCCAAATAGTCTATGAGGCAGAAAAAAGGAAGATAAGAAAATGAAAATAAAAGATATTAAAGCGAGAGAAATTCTCGATTCTCGGGGAAATCCGACGATAGAAACAACCGTAATTTTGGAAAACGGGATTACCGCTGTCTCTTCTGTTCCATCCGGCGCCTCAGTGGGAAAATATGAGGCTTTAGAGCTCCGGGACAATGACCCGAGCCGTTATAATGGCATGGGGGTATTAAAAGCAGTCGCTAACGTCAATGAAATTATAAAACCAAAAATTTTAGGAATAGAGGCAAGAAATCAGCTGGAGGTTGATAAAACGCTAATTCTTTTAGACGAGACGGAGAATAAATCAAAACTGGGAGCAAATGCCATCCTTTCTGTTTCTCAAGCAGTTTGTAAGGCAGCAGCGGCAGAAGAAAATGTTTCTTCTTTTATCCATATTGGCCATCTTTACGGGCTTGAGAGAGAAAAAATGAAAATACCGACTCCGGTTTTTAATCTCATTAATGGGGGTAAGCATGGGGCCGGCAATTTAGACTTCCAAGAATTTCATATTATTCCCTCTGGGCAAAAATCTTACTCTCAAGCTCTTCAATTAGGGGAAGAAATTTATCAAGCAGTTAAACGGGTATTAATCCGTCATGGAGCAATTCATTCAGTCGGCGATGAAGGGGGATTTGCCCCAAATTTGTTTACCAATTTAGACGCCTTAGAAGTCTTAATTGAGGCAATTAAAGAAGCAAATTATATTTTTAAACAAGATGTATTTTTAGGTTTAGATGTGGCGGCGGGATATTTTTATAAAGAAGGAAAATATAAAATAAGAGATAAAACTACTCCCTGTAATCCTGAAGAATTAATCGATTTTTATCGGGAGCTTACCATCCAGTATCCCTTGTTAGCTTTAGAAGATCCTCTTTACGAAGACGACTGGGGGGGGTGGGTTAAACTTTCGGAAACATTACCCCAAACAATTGTTATCGGCGATGATTTATTAGCAACCAACAAAAAGCGAGTTGAAGAAGCAATAAAAAGAAAAGCTTGTTCGGCAATTTTAGTAAAACCAAATCAGATTGGAACTATTGCCGAAACGATTGAAGTAATCAAAATTGCTCGTCAGGCCGGTTGGAAAATCATTGTCTCTCATCGGAGTGGAGAAACAAACGATGATTTTATTGCTGATTTTGCCGTTGGGGTTGGAGCTGATTATGTTAAATTCGGAGCTCCGGCAAGAGGGGAAAGAGTAGCAAAGTATAATAGACTCTTAGCAATAGAGGAAGAGCTGAAAAAAAAAATTTCTAATTCCTAATGGCTAACTTTATGACAAAACCGGTAGTTTTAATTATTCTGGATGGTTGGGGATTGGCGCCGGCCGGACCAGGAAATGCAATTTCCTTAGCAAAAACCCCCAACTTTAATACCTTTTGGGCAGCTTATCCTAAAACGCAACTTTCAGCTTCAGGAGAAGCGGTTGGTTTACCGCGAGGAGAACGGGGAAATTCAGAAACAGGGCATTTAAATTTAGGGGCAGGGCAAATTGTTTTTCAGGACTTGCCGAGAATTGATATGGCGATTGCCGACGGAAGTTTTTTCCAAAAACCGGCATTCAAAGAAGCCGCAGAGCATGTGAAGAAAAACGGCTCAAACTTCCATCTGATGGGCTTAATAGGAGCAGGAGGAGTCCACTCAAGTACGGAACATCTTTGGGCATTACTCCGCTTTGCCAAAAATGAAAACATTAGCAATCTTTATCTTCATCTTTTTACTGATGGCCGGGATTCGCCTCCCACCTCGGCGGCGATTTATATTTCCAAAGTTGAAGAGGAATTAAAAAATTTAGGAATTGGAAAAATTGCTACCTTAATTGGCCGCTACTATGCCTTAGATCGTGATAACCGCTGGGAACGAACCGAAAAGGCTTATGACGCTTTAGTCTTGGGAATAGGAAAGAAAGAGTCTTCAGCGACGCAAGCAATTCAAAACTCTTACGCCGAGGGAAAAACAGATGAGTTTATTGAGCCGGTGGTTCTGGATAAGAACGGATTAATTCAAGATAATGATGCGGTGGTTTTTTTTAATTTTCGAATTGATCGACCGAGACAATTAACTAAAGCTTTTGTTTTACCTGATTTTGAAAAATTAAAGATTAAGGAAGTCTCCTTTGACCCTTATGCCGAGCGCTATGGTTTAAAAATCTATGAGGCTCCCAGGGGGACAACTACTTTCAAAAGGAAAAAAATTTTAAAAAATTTGTTTTTCGTGACCATGACAGAATATGAAAAAAAGCTTCCCCTGGCAGTGGCTTTTCCTCCAGAGCCAGTAAAATTACCCCTGGCTAGAGTTTTAGCAGAAAATGGGCTGCGGCAGCTTCACCTTGCCGAGAGTGAAAAATATCCCCATGTTACAGTTTTTTTTGATGGTGGGAGAGAAAGACCTTTTCCTGGAGAAGATTGGGTAGAAATTCCCTCACCAAAGGTTGCTACTTATGATTTAAAACCGCAAATGTCAGCTTATGAGTTAACCCAACAGGTTCTTCAAAGGTTAAAAGGTAATCTTTATGATTTTGTTTTGGTGAATTTTGCCAATCCGGACATGGTCGGCCATACAGGAAGAATTTCAGCAGCAATAAAAGCCTGTGAAGCGGTTGATGAATGTTTGGGAGACATCGTCAATACTGTCTTAAATTTGGGGGGGACTTGCGTTATTACCGCTGATCATGGAAATGCTGAGGAGATGATAAATTTAACCACCGGCCAGATTGATACCGAACATTCTACTAATCCGGTTCCCTTTATTGTTGTTGATAGAAGGCTTAGTCAAGGAGGTAGGGTTTTGCCCCGGGGAATTCTGGCAGATGTTACTCCAACAGTCCTTTTCCTGTTGGGAATTGAAAAACCAGAATTAATGACCGGCAAAAACTTGCTTGGATGAACCAAAAAATTATTAAAAAAACTAAAAAACTCTTAAAATTTACTCCAAATTTACTTGACTACGAAAAAACTTATAAAACTTTTCGCTGGGAAGAAGGGGAAAGAGAGCTTTTTTGGTTTCCCCAAAGAAAGATAAATGCTGCCTACAATGCAGTGGACCGCCATGCGCTAGGAAAAAATAGAAATAAAATTGCCCTTTACTGGCATGGAGAAAATGACCAGAAAGAAAAATTTACTTTTTACGACCTTTATTTGCTTTCAAACCAATTTGGAAATTTTTTAAAATCTTTAGGGGTAAAAAGGGGAGAGAGAGTATTTTTTTTCCTCCCAAGAATTCCTGAACTTTACTGGGGATTTTTGGGAACCTTAAAAATTGGGGCGGTAGCGGGAACTTTATTTGCCGCTTTCGGCCCTCAAGCGCTTTTTGACCGTTTAAAAAATTCGGGAGCTAAAATACTCGTTACCAATAAATCCCTTTACTCTCGCTTAGAAAAAATCGAAAAAAACTTGCCTGATTTAAAGAAAGTAGTTTTGGTAGAAAATCTTACCAATCTTCTTGCTCGCTATTCGGGTAAGCTTCGGTGCAAACCGATGTCTCCGGCTGAACCTGCTTTTATACTTTATACCTCAGGAACTACCGGAAAACCAAAAGGAGTTGTCCATACCCACCAGGCAATTTTACTTCAACACCTCACCGCTTATTGGGTTTTGGATCTTAAAGAAAGCGACATTTACTGGTGCACCGCTGATCCAGGGTGGGTTACCGGCATCGCCTATGAAATTTTGGGAAATTGGTCAAATGGGGCAACTACCTTAGTTTATGAAGGCCGATTTAATCCAGAAAAATGGTATCAGTTAATCCAAAATTACCGCGTAACTGTTTGGTATACCGCCCCAACGGCAATTAGGATGTTAGCAGCAGGGGGAGAAAAATTAGTTAAGAGATATAATCTTACTTCATTACGCCATTTAGCTTCTGTAGGAGAGCCCCTAAATCCAGAAGCGGTTTGGTGGGGGATGAAAGCCTTTGGTTTGCCCTTTCATGATAACTGGTGGCAAACAGAAACAGGAGGAATTTTAATTGCTAATTATCCTTGTATGGATATTAAACCAGGTTCTATGGGCAAACCAGTACCCGGAATTACGGCAGAGATTGTTAATGATGAAGGTAAAAAAATGCCGCCAGGAAAAA
This sequence comes from Microgenomates group bacterium, assembly GCA_049700235.1. Lineage (GTDB taxonomy): Bacteria > Patescibacteriota > Microgenomatia > PFEM01 > JBNASD01 > JBNAVS01. Next base: position 5,703 of record JBNAVS010000008.1, on the reverse strand, counting down.
TTGGCAATTTGGCAATTAAACCCCCTTGGCCCTCGATGATGAAGACAATTTGGCGTCGGCCAAAAAAATATAGAAGTTATTTTGTTAACAATTGGTATATTAGTGGTGATTTGGCCTATAAAGATAAAGACGGTTATTTTTGGTTTGTGAGCCGAGCAGATGATATTATTAAAACCGCCGGGGAGCGAGTGGGACCATTCGAGGTAGAATCCTGCCTTTTAGAGCACCCGGCGGTGGTTGAAGCAGGAGTAATTGGGAAACCTGATCCCCTAAGGGGAGAAATTATTAAAGCTTTTATAGTTTTAAAATTGGGTTGGAAACCATCAGAAAAACTCAAGCAGCAAATCCAAAAATTTGTCAAAACTCATTTGGCCGGTCATGCTTATCCCCGAGAAATTGAATTTATAAAGAATTTGCCAAAGACACGCTCGGGAAAAATCCTTCGCCGCCTCTTGAAAGCAAAAGAACTGGGGTTACCGATAGGGGACACCTCTACCTTAGAGGAAGATTAATCAATAAAGTCATTTCTCCTCTTGGCGGCTCTTTTTCCAAAAGTCTTATGAGAGCTTCTGTTTTACCTCGAAGGGTTTTTTCAAACAACTTCGTTAATTCTTTTGCAATCACCACTTCAATATTCCCAAAAATATCTTTTATTTCTTTGAGTAATTTTATTACTCTTTTTGGAGATTCAAATATTATTAAAGTACAGGAGAATGGCAATTTTTCAACACTTTCGAGTAATTTTTTCCTTTTATTAATTTTCTTCGGTAAATAACCTAAAAAAAGGAATTTATCAGAAGGAAAACCAGAAACCACTAAGGCTGCTAAAACGGCAGATGGTCCGGGAACTGAAACAATATTTATTCCTTGGGAAATACATTCCCGAATGAGTTTAAACCCAGGATCGGAAATCGTTGGTGTTCCCGCATTACTAACTAAAGCCACATTCTTACCACTTTTAAGAAACCCAACGATTTCCGGAATTCTTCTTAATTCATTTTCTTCATAATAAGAAACCAATCTCGCTTTTTTAGAAATTCCTAACCTTTGGAGCAAAAGTCCCGTTTTTCGCGTATCTTCACAGGCAATGACATCAACATTCTCAAGAACTTTTTCTGCTCGAATGGTAATATCTTGGAGGTTTCCAATTGGGGTAGCAACAACAAAGAGTGTTCCCTTCATCAAGAAATGTTAATAACGTCTAATCAAGCCAACAACTTTCCCTTGAACTCTTACCTCCTTGGCAAAAATTGGTGGCATTTGGCTATTCGCGGGTTCTAAACGAATCCTTGTTGCTTCTTTAAAGAATCTTTTTAAAGTTGCCAGGCCATTATCCAATAAGGCAACAACAATATCGCCATCTTTTGCTGTTTCTTGTTCTTCGACAATCACATAATCTCCATCCAAAATTCCTTCCTCAACCATTGAATCTCCTTTTACTTGAAGAATAAAAGCCCTCCTTTTAGTAGAAATCAGATCCTGGGGAACAGCAAAATGGGCGTTAGGATCAGTATAAGGCTCAAGTGGTTGCCCGGCGGCAATAATCCCCAAAATTGGCAAACTGATTTCCTGCTTTGGTTTTCCGAAGTAATCGACAAGTATTTCTATTCCCCTGTTTTTCCTATGGGTACGACGAATAACCCCTTTCTTTTCCATTACCTCAAGATGCTCAAAGATAGTTGCTAATGAAGTGACTTCCAACGCGTCAGCAATTTCTTGTAAAGTAGGAGCGTAACCCCACTTTTGAATATATTGGGAAATAAAGCTTAAGATTTGTCTTTGTCTTGGGTATAAAGTTACTGGCATTGTCCCAATATTACCCAAATAGAAACCTCTTGTCAAGGCCCAAAATTTTCCTTAAAATAGAACTGTGAGAATTCTAATTTTTATTCTATCTTTACTATTTTTTGCTCCTCCTATCTTTGCTGCTGAAGAGTTTGAAACAAGCTACGATGTAAACTATCAAATCTTGCCTGATGGTAAGGCAAATGTCACTCAAGAGATTTCTTTAACCAACAAACTTTCCAATATTTACGCCACCCAATATTCATTAACTTTAAAGGGGGGATTAATAGAAAATATCCAAGCATATGACGAGAAAGGACCTCTTAAAACAGAAATCAGGCAGAATAATGAAGAGACTAATATCGTTTTAAACTTCAACCAACAAGTAGTGGGAACAGGGAAAACTCTAAAATTTAAATTAACCTACATTGCCTTAGACATAGCCCAAAAGAAAGGGCGAGTTTGGGAGATTACCATTCCCCGCTTAGCCGAACAAGCTGCGATTGATAACTATCGCCTAACATTGGCGGTTCCCAAAAACTTCGGTTTACCCGCCTATTTTAAACCTCCCCCTGTAGAACAGCAAGAAGAAGGAAGCTACAACCTTTTTCGGTTTACCAAAAATCAGCTTTCTTCATCAGGAATAAATGCTGTTTTCGGAGAGTTTCAAATTTTTGATTTCACTCTTTTTTATCATTTAGAAAATCCAAATTCTTTTCGGGGAGAAACGGAAATTCCCCTTCCTCCAGATACTGCTTTTCAAAAGGTAACCTATCAAAAGATTGAACCCCAACCGCTAAACATAAGAGTTGATAATGATGGAAACTGGTTGGCAAAATACACTCTAAACCCACAACAAAAAATGACAATCACCGCTACCGGAAAAGTAAAGCTTTCTAGCCAACCTCAGGAATTCTTTCCTCCTCCAACTTCAGAAAATCTTAAAAATAATCTTTTGGCAAAAAAGTTTTGGGAGGTAGATAATCCAACCATTCTTCAAAAGGCTCAAAAATTAAAAACACCAAAAGCAATCTATGACTTCGTAGTTAAGACTTTAAATTATGATTTTGAACGGGTAAAAGAAGGTGGAGAAAGAATGGGAGCCTTAAAATCATTAGAGTACCCAAATCAAGCAATCTGTATGGAATTTACTGATCTTTTTATTGCCATTAGCCGGGCGGCGGGTATTCCTGCAAGAGAAATCAATGGGTTTGCCTATACTACAAATGAGAGACTAAAGCCTGTAGGTTTAACAGTTGATGTTTTACACGCTTGGCCGGAATATTACGATGAAGGAAAGAAAGTTTGGATTCCGGTAGACCCTACTTGGGGAAAAACTACTGGAGGGCTTGATTATTTTTCTAAATTTGACCTTAATCATTTTACTTTTGTTATCCACGGTGAAGATAGCCAAACTCCGTATCCTCCAGGCAGTTATAAAAAAAATGATGGTCAAACAAAAGACATCTATGTTGTTTTTGGTGAGTATGAGGGAGAATTGAAACCAGAATTAAAGGTAAATTTTGATCTTCCCCGGCAAATTTACTGGGGAACAAAAAATAGGGGAAAAATAATTGTCAGAAATTATGGACCAACAGCCGTTTATAATCTCAAAACAGAAATTGAGTCGAAGGGAATTGATTTAAAATCTTCTCAATCTCTCCCTTTTACCTTAACTATTTTTCCTCCTTTTGCAAGTAAAGAAATAGAGGTTGAATTAAAACCGGCAAGTCTTAGGAATTTCTCCAAGGGAAATATCACTGTTTTTTTAAATGAAGACCTTCAATTTGTTCATCAACTTCAGATTGGTTTCCTGCCGGAAAAATTAATTCTTCCCTTGCTTGGGATAGTTTTTGCTTTAGGTTTACTGATTTTGACAAAAACAAAATTTTATGCTAAAAGAAACTAATGAAAAAATATCTCCGTCTTTACTTATTCAATATCATCTCTTTATGGCTGGCAACAAACATTTTGGCTGGGGTTAATCTTAAGGAAGGTTGGCAAACTTTAGTGGTAGTTGCTTTGGTTTTAACCTTAATTAATCTTGTAGTTAAACCTTTAGTGAATCTTCTTTTGCTTCCTTTAAATCTTTTAACTTTGGGGTTGTTCCGTTGGGTATCAAATGTAATTGCTCTGTATTTAGTTACCGCAATTATTCCCGAATTTGAGATTTCTGGTTTTAATTTCCCTGGGTTTTCCTATCAGGGCTTTATTATCCCTCAAATGTATCTGACTACATTTTGGGTTTTTGTTATCGCCTCTTTCATTATTAGTCTGGTGACATCTTTTCTTTTGTGGTTAACTAAATGAATAAATTTATTTTAATATTCCAAATTTTAATTTCTGGGGCTTTAATCGTTCTCATCTTACTCCAAAGTAGAGGAACCGGTTTAGAAAGTTCTTTTACTGGAACAAATTTTTACCGCTCCAAAAGGGGAATAGAAAAATTAATTTTTGTCGCTACTGTGGTTTTGGTTGTTTTCTTTCTTGGGGGAGCGATTCTTAACACCTTAATTTCTCTACGATGAAAAAAATCTTTAAAAAATTTCGGTTTTCCCTTATTTTTGTCGTAACATTTTTCAAAAAACACCAAAAATTACTTCTTTTGGGGTTCCTCTTGGGAGTTTTGAGCTTTCTGGTTCTCCCCCGACTTGGGGGGAAAGTATTTTCTAAAAATATTGAAAGAATTGGGTTTGTAGGGAAATATACCTACGATAAATTACCTTTGGAAATCCAACAAATGATAAGCGAAGGCCTCACAAGTATTTCTTCTGACGGCCATATTAACCCCCAACTGGCTGAATCTTGGGAGATAAACAAAGAAGGAAAAGAATATATTTTTACTCTCAAACAAAATATTTTTTGGCACGATGGCAAACTAGTTAAAGCACAAGATATTAACTATAATTTCAGCGATGTCACAACGACTGCCCTAGATGGAAAAAGAGTTAAATTTGAACTGAAAGAGCCTTTTTCCCCATTTCTTTCTGTAGTTGCTCAACCAGTTTTTAAAAAGGGATTGATAGGCACGGGGGAATATAAAGTAGCAAAGATAAAAAGAAATGGAGAAATTGTTGAAAAACTTCTCTTAATCCCCAAAAAGGATAAATCGAAACAAAAAATAGAAATCAAATTTTATCCTACGGAAGAAGCCGCCCGAATGGCATTTAAGCTAGGGGAAGTAGATATTATTAGAGAAATCACTCATCCCGGGGAATTGGTCTCCTGGCAAAATATTAAAATCACTCCAGAAGTAAAATATAACCGCTTTGTCGCCGTTTTTTTTAATACCGGCGATCCTAAATTGGAAAACAAGTCTATCCGCCAGGCATTAGCCTATGCTATTCAAAAGAAGTGGCCAAACCGGGCTTTAACTCCTATCAATCCCCACTCCTGGGCTTACAATCCCAATGTCAAACCCTATAACTTTGATTTGGAAAATGCTAAAAAACTCTTAGAAAAATCCAAAGAAAATGAGCAACAACTAAAGGAAATAGAATTATCTACAATTCCATCTCTGCTTGAAATCGCAGAAAATATTAAAAAAGATTGGGAAACTCTCGGTATCTTGTGTAAAGTCAAAGTTGTAAATACTTGGGAAGGGTCTTTTCAAGCAATTTTAGCAATCCAAGAAGTCCCTCTCGATCCCGACCAGTATGTCTTCTGGCATTCAACCCAGCAATTAAATATTACAAAATACAAAAGTCCCAAAATTGACAAATTATTAGAAGAAGGAAGAAAAACCTTTAACCAGGAAAAAAGGAAAGAAATCTATCAAGATTTTCAAAAATCTCTTATTGAGGACGCCCCCGCAGCTTTTCTTTTTCATCCAACTATTTATACTCTTTCAAGAATTTCAAGAATTTGATATAATCTAAAAATGTACCTAAACAAAGCGGTAAAAGGGAAGCGCTATCC
>JBNAVS010000007.1:0-14653 GCA_049700235.1 Microgenomates group bacterium | reverse complement strand
CGATGGGGTTTTTCCACCCAACCCGCTCGGCGATAGAAAAAAATAACTAAAGGAGTTACCAGAAAAGAGATTAGAAAAGAGACAAGCAAAGGAGAAAGAATTAATTTTTTGACTAATATCCAGTCCATTTAATTAAACTACCAAAAAAATTATTTTAATTAGGGTAACCAGACAAAGAAGATTGAAAACAGCGGTGGCGACCTCAAGCATTTTTGGAATTAGTTTTTCTTCTTGAGGAGTAAAAGAAATGAAAGCCAAATTAATAAAAAAGACAATTAAAGACAAGGCGGGAAGAATAAAAAGACCAAAGGGGGTAGTTAGCTGCTCTTTTCCCCAGGGTCGACTATAAAATAAAGGAAGCTCAGGTGGAAGCCAACGCCAGGAAGTTAAAATTGCCAAAATCTGCCCTACCAAAAGAATGACGGCAATTTTTCTCATCTTTTCATTTCATCGGCTGCAAGTCCGCAAAAAGCGGACGTCGCTCCGCCGACGTAAAGTCGCGTGGCGACCACGTCGCTTTACGCGAAGGCGGAGTAGCACAGCCACGAATAAAGAACTCCAGCAAAAGCTGGGAGTTCTTTAATTTTAACACATTAAAATCACCGGTTCGAAAAACGGAGATGTAGCCCTCCTCAAGAAAAGCAAAAAATTCGGGAAACGGCCGCTTTTCTTCAGCTCCCACGATTATGTAGCGAGGAGGATTTTTAGTTAAAACATCAATAGTTTCCTGATAAGCCTTAAAATCTACAATATGGTAAGCGACAGTGTAACGACCTATAGGTAAGCGATCAGCTAAGGCATAAATCGCCGGCTGATTACTCCAAACAAAGATTTTTTCTTCCGGAAGAGTGTGAAGTTTAAGATATTTGGCGGTTTGGTATAAAGCCTTGGTCTGTTTGCCAAAATAATTAAAATAATCATCTTTGTTTTTTTGGCCAAGAGCGAATTGGTAAAAATTTAAATAATAAGAAATATTTGGATAATGCCAGAATTTGAAATGTAAAAAAGAAAAAACAAGAAAAAAGGACAAGGCAAGAGGAACAATTTTTTCTTTAGTTTTGGAAAAAACCAGTCCGAAAGAGAGGGCGAAAGGAGGAATTACTTGTAAAAGATAATGGGGATAGGGCCGAGAAGATAACAAAGCGGCAAACAAAGAAAAAGTAAACCAAATTAAAATTAATTTTGATTCCCGGGAAACTTTTTTGGGAAACCTGAAAATTAAACTCAAAACTCCTAAAACCAACAACCCGCGGATTAAAAGGGGAAGGGGGAGACTACCAATTTTTGGAGTGTTGGAAGTCCAAGAAGACAAGTAGGGAAGATTTTGAAAGAAAACGGCAGAAAGATATTGAGATAAGGCCCCTTCAAAGCCATAGTAAATGATAGTTAAAAGGATTGGAAGAAAGAAACCCCAAAGGAGTAAGAAATAATTTCTAATTTCTAATTTCAAATTTCTAATTTTTTTTATTGTTAGGAAACTAAAGGCAAGAACGGCGACAAAGTCAAAAGCAGCCGGGACCTTAAAAAGAGTGGCTAAAGAAAAAAGAACACCGGTTAGAAAATAATGATACCGGTTTTTGGCTTTAAGGTAAAGATAAAATCCGCCAATTATTGGTAACATCATAAAATTTTCCGCGTTTCCGATATTACCCTCAAAAGTATGAATAGAGGTTAAGATAGCAAAGATAAAAGTAGAAAGAATTTGGGCATTTTTGTTTTTAAAAATTAGCTTAGTGAGTTTAAAAAAAAGATAAATTGTGGCAAAACTCCAGAAAAATAAAATTAGCCGAAAATAAGAGAAATTTCCCGCCAAAGCAGCCAACAAATACAAAAGTGGTGGTTTATTGTCATGAATATCGCGATACCAGACTAGGCCTTTTCTAAAAGCTTGGCCCAAAGTTAAATAAATACCCTCATCTCCATAGGTAAATGGCTCAAAAAGCGAAGGCAGCCGCAAGGCAAAAGTTATTACTGCCAAAATTATCCACCAATACCGGTAAAACAATCTTTTTGCCATTAAGGAAGATTATACTTTTTCTGTGACTCGATACTCAATATATTTTCCCAACATCAAACGCGTATGAGCATCCAAAGAGGGTAAAACATTGAAGATAAAACCGGCAATGGGCATCAAAACAAATTCAAGAGGGAGTAAAAAAGCGCGAAGAGGAGAAATGTGAGAAGGTCGGGGAGGCCGAAGTTTAACATTGACTAAATAAATAATAACCAAAAATACCATACATACACTTAGAATAAAAGAAGAAAGACGAGGAAGATTATAGCCTAAAGCAGTTTGGGAAAATTCGGGAATTAGTAAAGAAGGAATAGTGATTCCTAAGGTAATTAAAAACCAGTTTACCGGCATTAAAAGATGGTCTTCTAAAAGCTTGATAAGGCGGATGGTTTTATCCCAAAAAGAGATAGTCGGCTCCAAAAAATAATTTTTGATTACATTTGGATCATCGGAAATTCCCCAGGCCCAACGCTGACATTGTAAATAAGTGTTTTTGATTGTTCTCCACAAGGTTGTTGATTCGGCAGCATCGGCCCAAACAGGAAGATAAATAGGTTCTGTTTCTACTAATCCTTTCTTTTTGAAGTAGGCTTTAAAGAAGAGATGATAGTCTTCGGGAATAATTTCCGGATTCCAATAATCAACCTCATCTAAAAGTTTGAAAGAAAGCGAATAGTTTTGGCAGCTTATCAGACGATCTTTTCGGGAAAGAACAGCGGTATTCCAGATAGTATTGATGGTATTTGGGACTCTTAAAAGAGCCGGCAGTCGCCAATAATTGTTGTAAAAAAGAACTGCCGGTTCCCAAAAGCGTAAATAACGATGGGGGTTATCTAAGAAACTAAAAGTAAGATAGGAAAAGTGTTTTGGATGGAAACAATGGTCGGCATCGGAACTGGTAACAGTCAAATAATTTATATCCATTTTTCTTTTGTCTATCAACTCCTTTTTTACCCAGCGAGCGGCATAATTTTCATTGGAATGTTTCCCTGCCGTTTCTTTGGGGGTTAATCGATGGACAGTGACAAAAAAATTGGCAAATTTTTTGCCGTATTTTTCTTTTAAAATGTTCGCCTTTTTTGCTCCTTGGGGATCTCTTGCTTCGGTGGCCATCACTACCGTAATTTGCTTTAGGGGAAAATCTTGGGCTACTAAAGACTGGATACTTCTTTCTAAAATATGAAGAGGTTCTTTATATTGGGGAATGATTACTATATGATGGATTTTTTTCCAATCCGGAAACGCCTTTACTTCTCCAAACCAATCCATTACTTGAGAAGCTTGAATTCGAAAATAAGAAACCAAGGCGCTAATGGCAAAAGTAATTGATTTATAAAACCAAAAAATGTCAAAGAGGATAACTACATAAGCAAGTTGTAAGGGAAAAAGGAAGCTTCCACCAAAAAACAAGGCAATTGCAGACCAACTAAAGCTGCCAATTAAAATTTCTAAAGCTCGATGTATTTGTTTATCATGAGCGAGAATAAAGTAGCGAAGTTTTTGTTGCATCGGATTAATTTTACCATAAAAAAAGGTTGTGGGTGTTTTTAGTAGTTGTTTTGGCAACTTTTTCAAAAGAAATATTTTTAATTTTTGCTAAAGCTTGAGCAATGATTTTAATATGGGCCGGCTCGTTTCTTTGACCGCGAAAAGGAACTGGAGCCAAAAATGGGGAATCGGTTTCTAAAACGATTTTTTCTAAAGGAATTTGGCGAAGGACATTTTGTAAGCCCTCATCATAAGTAAGATTGCCGGCTAATCCAAAGAAAAATCCTAACTCTTCTACCTTAGGAATCCCCTTTTTTCCACCAGCATAGCAATGAAAGACCCCTTTTAAACCCTTAAACTTTTTTAAAATTTCTACTGTTTCTTTAAAGGCCTCTCGGGAATGAATTAAAAGCGGCAGATTTAATTTTTGGGCAAGCTTGATTTGGCTTTCAAAAAGAAATTGTTGGACAGATCTTGGCCTTTCTTTTTCTTTAGGAGGGGCAGGAGAGAAATCCAACCCGCATTCTCCAATGGCAACAACTTCTTTTTGTTTGGCCAATTTTTCTAATTTTTTTATTTGTTCTTCAACTGGTGTTTGGTTTTCCGGGTCGGTTTGGTGAGGATGGATGCCAACGGCGGCAAAAACAATTTTAGGGTGTTTTTTAGCAATTTCAATTGCTTTTTTGGAATCAGTAATATTGCTGCTTACGCAAATAATTTTTTTCACCCCTGCTTTTATCGCCCGAGCAACGACCTTATCTAAATCTTTTTCATAATCCGGAAAATTCAAATGAGCGTGGGTATCAATCAGCATTTTGGGAAGTCAGAACTTCTTCGGGATTGAGAGCGGTAACTGTTTTAATTTTCCTAAATTCTTGATCATATGTACAAATAACTGTTTTTGCTGGTAATTGGGTGGCAATCAGACAGTCGACGAGCTTAATTTTTAATTTATCAAAGAGTGCCAATGCTTTTAGAAAATTAGTTTTTTCTATTAAAGTTAAGTTTCTAGTTGAGAGAATATCGCGTAAATCTGAGACAATTTCTTTTTTTGAAACTGCATAAAAAGACCGGAGAGTATGAGCGATTTCCATAAGAACAATGGTTGAAGTGTAGAGCTTAAATTTACCCTGCTCGTTGAGAGAAAAAAGCTTTTGGCAAGCTTTTAATTGATTTTTGTCATCTCCAATTATAAATCTTAGCCAAACGTTGGTATCAATAAATAACTTTTTCCTCATAAATCAGAGTAATCGATATAATCTCGAATTCTTTCGATATTTATTTTTCTTTTTGGTTGGCGATTCTGATATTTTCCAGCCAATTTAAGAAGAGGACTGGGTTTCGGTTTGATTATTAGCATTTTTTTAACAAGTTTAATCTCTACCAAACCAGGGGTGATTAATCCTAGTTTCTCTCGAAACTTGACCGGTAAATGAATTTGCCATTTTGGTGTAATTGCTATTGTTTGCTCCATAACAATACCAAGTTTATAGCAATACTAACCTATTGTCAAGTATAACCCGGGAAATTCAAATGGGCGTGGGTCTCAATCAGGGTTGGCGTCATTTTTCATTGTATTCTTGGAAACAGTGGTTTTGCGGATTTAATTTTTAGGTGGGAAAATTGTTTTGCAATTTTTTCCGCAGTTTCCGGCAAAAATGGTTTAAGTAAAATGGCGATTTCTCTTATTTCTTTAACGAGATGGCCCAAAACTCGGTTTAGTTTTTCTCCCTTTAAAAGCCAAGGTTGACTGGTATTAATATATTTGTCAGCTTGGGAAATTTTTTGCCAAACAAACTCCAAAGCCTCATTTATTTTATATTCCAGCATTAACTTATGAAACTTTTTAAATCTGCTATGATGATACGTATCATCGCAGTAAGGAGCTTTAAAGTTAGCTTTTTCGCAAAGCTTGGCAATACGAGCAACCAAATTTCCCAAACCATTGGCCAAGTCGGCATTATAGGCTTCTTTTATTTTTTCCAAGGTGAAGTCAATATCATTTTGAAGGGGCCCAAAGCGTAAAAAGAAATAACGAACAGCGTCAGTTCCAAATTTTTTAACTAATTCAGATGGCCTAATGACATTTCCTAAAGATTTACTGATTTTTTGACCATTAAAAGTAAGAAAATCATGAACGAGGATAGTTTTTGGTAAAGGATAGCCAGCACTCTTAAGCATCGCCGGCCAATAGATGGCATGGAAGCGAAGGTTATCTTTACCTAAAACATGAACATCAGCCGGCCAGCAATTTTCTTCAACCCCATAAGTTAAATAGTTTATTAGAGCGTCAAACCAAACGTAAATAGTGTGCGAGGGGTCATCGGGAACCGGAATTCCCCAACTCACCCCCGGCCGACTAACAGCAAAATCCTTTAGCCCTCTTTTAACAAAACTTAATGCTTCCTTTCTTTTTCCTTCGGGAATAACGAGTTTTTTATTTTTTTCCAAAAGTTCTTCTAAAAATTTTTGGTATTTTGAAAGGCGAAAAAAATAATTTTCTTCTTCTATTTTAAGCGGTTCAAGATTTGGATGAAAAGGACAATGGCCGTTAATCAAATCATGTTTGCTTATATATCCCTCGCATCCCTCGCAGTAAAACCCTTTGTATTTTGCTTTATAAATATCGCCGGAGGCCTTCGATTTGAGATAAATTTCTTGGGCAAATTTGATATGGTCTTTATCGGTTGTTCTAATAAATCGATTGTAAGAAAGATTTAAGCTTTTCCACTCCTTTTTATCCGCCTTAACGATCTTATCAACGAATTTTTTTGGCGGAAGGCCACTTTCTTTAGCACTTTTTTCTACCTTTTGTCCATGTTCATCGGTGCCGGTAAGAAAAAACACCCTTTCTTCCAAAAGTCGATGATAGCGAGCTAAGGCGTCAGCAAGAATTTTTTGATAGGAATGGCCAACATGAACAACATCATTAGTGTAATCAATAGCGGTGGTAATATAAAATTTTTTTGCCATTGGAGATATTTTAACTTATTTTTGGTGGAATTTCACTATTTTGCTGATTTTTTGGGCCCAGCGAGTTGCCCATTCATCGGCTTGGATTTTTTTCAAAGCAAGTTGAAAACCTTTCTTTTTTATTTGATTTTTAATGGTAGCAATAGTAGTGGTGGAGACTGCTAAATCATTTTTGATGACATCGTAGTCTCGGTTTTGGTTAAGATAATAGGCAACCCCTAAGCGTTTAGCAATTATTTCTAATTCTATTTCTGTTAAAAAATCTTTTAAAAACTCCTCCGCCTCTTTGGGGTTGCTAATATCCGCAATTACCTGATAAAGCAGATTATAAATCTTTTTTTCTAAATTTTTGTTAATTTTCTTTTTTGAGACCTGCGCCATGAGTTTAATTAATTAAAGTGAGGTGTTTAATTAATTAAACAATAACATTTTATAGCAATTTTGTCAAGAATTGCGCTGGTTTTTATTATCTGGTTATTTTTGCTATAAAATTATAGGAGAAGAGGTTATCGCTAATTTTTTCTAAGATGGGGGTTCCTTCTATTGATTTGAGGACTTCTATTTTTAAGGAGGGAAAATTATTATTCTCTCTTTTAATCCAAGAGCAAAAATCAGATTTAGTCCAAAATCTCACGTGCTCTCCGGGATGCCATTTCCAACATTCTGGAAATTTACCAAAAAGTAACCTTAGTCTGTATGAGAGATGGCCAATATTCGGAAAAGTGATTATTATCGCTTTTCGGAAAATTTTTGAAGCCATCTTCATAATTGTTTCCGGGTCATTTATGTGTTCTAAAAATTCAGAGAATACCACATAGTCATATTTTTTTCCTCTTTTAGCTTCGTTGTTTAGAAACTTTTCTAAGTCTTTTACCCATAAAACGTTTAATTGTAATTCAGACGCCAATTTTATTGCCCTTTGGGAAATATCAACTCCTGTACAAATATTGTGATTAGTGGTTTTTAAGAAATGAAGCAACCTGCCATCTCCACATCCTACATCCAATACCGATGTTCTAGGCTCTATTAGTTCTTTTATTAATAAGTCCCTTCTTTTTACTCTTAGTTTACCTCTATTTTTCCTTCTAGTTTTCCAATATTCTTCATAAGAGAGTTTATTTATTTTGTATTTTTTGGTACCTAAAAACTCTCCCCAAAAATTAAATTTACCCATTGGTTTTAATTTTTTTAGTTAAATAAACAAAATGTGGTTTAAGATAACTGTAGCTTTCGTCAAGGGTTTTACTTTTTAAAAAATCAGAAAGACATCTTGCGTCCGAAGGGGTTATATTATATTTTTTATATTCTCTTTCAAAATAGTGATCTTCTGCTAGGATTTGGATAATTTCTAAAGGGATTTTCTGATACCTTTCTATGAAAGAGACTTCTTCAAGAGAAACATCGTAAAAGCCTAATAGATAACTGGGATTAGATAAGATCTTATCGAGGACTCTTTTAAAAATATTAATTATTCTTCGGTGAGGTGTTTTTAGATCCATTTTTATAATTTTATGATTTTTTTGTAGGAAATAGAAAGACGAATTAATCCTTGTGTGTCTATAGATAATAAAGTTTGAGAGGGATCGGGGTTATGAGGATTTTCTTTAAAAACACTTAATTCATTTATTCTTTCGTTCAGCTTAAATACGCCATCTTTAAATATAGCAAAGTTAAAGTCGGTTCCCGTAAGGTCACAAGACATGTAAACTCTTCCGTTTGGATAAAGAACTATTCGATGGCCCTTTTCACTGTGGTAAGAATGTTTTTGAAAAGGATGATATTTTTTTGATCCTATTAATTTTTGATATTCTGTTTGGGTTACAAACATTAATGGAATTCGCATTGTAATTCCTTTAATTTCTTTAATATTTTCTAATTCTTTTCGCAACTTTACCCATTCACGGGGAGATAAATAAAGCTCTTTATTTTTAGAAGCATTTCCTATCATAGAAATCATATGAAAATTAATTTGTTTAATACCTAAGCTTTTAAAAAATTTTACCGCCCCTACGGCTTGATGTTTATTTACCCCATTGACCGTAAAGTTAATCTCTATTTTGAATTTATGTTTAATTAATTTTCTGATATTTTTGATGGTTTTTAGAAAGGTTCCTTTTCCTCTGATATAATCATGAATTAAAGTGGGGGTTTCTAATAAAACCATTTCTGCTTATGAAAGGGGTAGAGCTTTACCCCCATTGTCTGTTCTTATTAGAATTGCTGAAGCAGCAGATATTAAATTAGAAAATTTAATCGGCAAAAAGAATGAACTTTCTTTAGATAAAGATAAAGAGGAAAAAATTAAAAGAATTGAAGAAAGAATTACCAATCTTGAGCAACTGATGGTTAAAATTCTTAAGGAGAGGAAAATATGGAGAAAAATATGATAGAAAGGCTTATAGAGGAAATTCTTAAACAAAAGCCTGATCCGTTAGGGGTAAGAAAAAGCACGGCAGAAGTAGTAAAAAAAGTAAGGCTTGTTTCTATTAACCTGAATAATCTCAAAAAAATTAACACTTTTATTAAAAAGAAAATAGACGCTAAAGAGGTTCTTAGTTTAGAGCAATTTGGCGCCAATAATCCTACCCCTCAGTTAATTTTTATCCTAGATGCTTTAAACTTCTGTTTTTGGGCAAAGAAAAATGAGGAAAAATGGACAGTGGAATATCCAAAAGGCAATTTTGTTTCTAACGGCTGGTTTGCTTTAGTGAATTCTATTCAACGAGCAATTTTCGAGGGGTTGCCAATTTTAGACGCTTCTTATCTTGCAAACTTAAAGATAAATGAGGCTAAATATATTTTTAGAAGTGCCACCCAAATTCCGATTCCTCTTTTAAACGAGCGAGTTAAAATTTTAAATGAGATAGGAAAAATATTAAATAAAAAATATAAAGGAAATATTTATAATTTTTTAGTTAAAAATGGTTTAGATGCAGAAAGAATTTTACCAAATTTAGTAAAAGAATTTCCCTCTTTTGGAGATTATAGTTTCTTGGGAAAAAAACGGATTAATTTTTATAAACGAGCTCAAATTTTCGTTTACGATTTAAGCTTCCTTCCGGAATTAAAAATTAGCAACCTTGGGTGTCTTACTGTTTTTGCTGACTATAAAATTCCTCAGATTCTTCGGGCTTTTGGAGTTTTGGAATATACCCCTTTGCTGGCGGAGAAGATTGATAATTATGAAATTTTACCTGCAGGAAGTAGAGAGGAGATAGAAATTCGCTCATCTACTATTTGGGCAGGAGAGTTAATTGCCTTTTTTTCTAATTTATTTCCTGCCCAGGTTGATAATGTTTTATGGAAAGCCTCTCAGTCTTTACCCGATATTAACCCCTACCATAGAGTCTTAACTACGGCTTATTAATTTTTAGAAGAAAAATAAACCTCTAAACTTATAAAAATTCCCGCCAATAAAAAAAGATTTAAAAGATTGGCAATTTGATAATAGCGGAAAAGCAAAAATAAAATTAAAAAAGCGGCGAGGAAAAATCCTCTTCGAGAATTGGCAAAAATTAAAGCAGCGGTTAAAAAAGTTGCTAAAAAAAGTAAAAAGTAAAAAGTAAAAAGTAAAAAGTTGTTGGCAGGAGGATAGGAAAAGACAAACCAGCTCCAGGCTACCCAAAACAAAATGGCCAAAACCAGTGTCGGTAAAAAGTTTTTTCGCTTGAGACGTGATCCCGACGAAAGTCGGGATTTTACTTCTTGTTTAACTCTCATTCTCTCTAATTTTATGTTAGAATAAAAATGATGGCAAATGAAGTTTATCCTTTGGTTGCTTTAATAATTGCCGGCTTAGCCATTGCCGTTTGGTTAATTAATAAAAAGCTTTCTCAAATTGCCGAGGCGATTAAGCCTGATGAAACTTTAGTTGAGTGGCTCAAAAGCCAGCAGGAGGCAAGTCAACAGACCTCAAAAGCGATTAGCGAGCGGTTGGATAGGGCGGCCCAAGTGATTGCCGGTGTCCAAAAAAGTCTCGGAGAGATGAGTGAAATTGGTCGGGGAATGAAAGATCTTCAGGAATTTTTGCGTTCACCAAAACTTCGGGGAAATATTGGTGAGCAGGTTTTAAAAGAGCTTTTGGGCCAAATGTTGCCAAAACAGTCTTTTCATCTTCAGTATACCTTTCGCTCGGGAGTAACCGTTGATGCGGCAATTAAAACTGCTTCGGGAATTATTCCGGTTGATTCAAAATTTCCGATGGAGAACTTTCGAAAAATGATGGGAGCGAAAAGTGATGAAGAGAAAAAAGTAGCCGAGAAAGATTTTGTGAGGGATGTTAAAAATCACATCGAGGCAATTTCCTCAAAATATATCTTGACGGATGAGGGGACAATTGATTATGCCCTGATGTATATTCCCTCTGAGGCAGTTTACTATGAGGTGGTCAACAATCCCGATTTGTTCGATTATGCTGGTAAAAAGCGGGTTTTGCCGGTTTCCCCAATGACTTTTTATGCCTATCTTAAGGCGATTTTAGCAAGTTTTGAAGGTCAAAAAATCGAGCAGAAAGCTCGGCAGATTTTAGCCGCCATTCGGGCGATCCAAAAAGATTATCAGAAAGTTGATGCTAGTCTTTCAGTTTTGGGCCGCCACATCCAAAATGCCTACAACCAAATGTCCAATGTTGTCTCCGGCTTTACCCAACTTGGCCAAAAACTTTCCTCAGTCAAGCAATTACCTTAACCCATTTTTTAAATTCTTCGTCAAAAGTAAGGATAGTTTTGATCCCCAGAGTTTTCATTGTCGCCAAATGAAGGCAGTCAAAGAGATTCAAGCCCTTTTTGGATTTTTGCCGGAAAAGTAGTTTGTAACCTTGACTGAACATTTCCTTAGAAGCAAATACTTCTCCAATTTGGCTTTCTCCAAACCCCTTTAAAAATCTTTTAGCTGATGATTTACCCAGGCGGCAGAAAAGATAATTAACTGTTTCAGCTAGCACGATATTGGAGGTAGCGTATTCGGTTTGTAAAGAGTTTAATTTTTTGATTATTTCAATTGCCTTTTGGTGAAAATAATCATTTGTATGGAAAAGAGCAATTAAAAAACTAGAATCAAGGAAAACAGTCATTTAAGCGATTTTTCGAAATACTTGTCAAAATTTTTAGCTAAATCGCGGGGTCCTAGATTAATAGCATATTTAGCAATTACCAGAGGGTTGGCTCTCTTTTTAATCTTTTTCTTTCTTCCGGCTATGGGGAGGGCATATAACTTGTCAGTTAAAATTTTTCTGATGTAGGCCGATAGAGTTAAATTATTCATTTTTGCTCCAATCAATAGATCTTGATGAAGTTCTTCCGGAAAATAAATTTGTGTCCTGTGCATAATGTATAATATACATCATCAGTTTGACTTTGTCAAGAGGGGGAGAATACTCTATAATTAAACTATGGTGGATTCAGAAGAGAAAAAATTGAATAAGGAGCAAAAAGAGGCGGTGGAGTATGGAGAGGGGCCGCTTTTGATAATTGCCGGGGCGGGGACAGGAAAAACGACAGTAATCACAGAAAGGATAAAATATTTAATTTCTTCGGGTAGAGCAAAACCAGCGGAAATCCTAGCTTTAACTTTTACTGATAAAGCCGCCCGGGAGATGGAAGAAAGAGTAGATATTGTCCTTCCCTATGGCTATACTGAGATGTGGATCTCCACTTTTCATTCATTTTGCGACCGAGTTTTGCGGCAGGAAGGATTGCACATCGGGCTTGACCCTGACTACAAATTAATGACTGAGGCGGAGACAATTCAGTTTCTTATTCAGAATCTTTTTAAATTTGACCTTAAGTATTTTCGCCCCTTGGGAAATCCAACAAAGTTTGTGGGGGGAATGCTTCAGCATTTTTCTCGGCTCAAGGATGAAGATGTGGCGCCCAATGAATACCTTCATTGGGTAAAATTCCAAATTCCAAATTCCAAATTCCAAAAGGAAGAGGTAGAGAAGTATTTAGAGTTGGCAAAAGCTTACCAGACTTATGAAGAAATAAAAGTTAAAGAAGGAGCAATGGATTTTGCTGATTTGATTTCAAATACCTTAAAGCTTTTTCGGACTAGAAAAAACATTCTTCGCCAATATCAAGACCAATTTAAGTATATTTTGGTTGATGAGTTTCAGGATACTAATTATGCCCAAAACGAACTGGCAATTTTACTTGCCGGGGAAAAGCAAAATATCACCGTTTGCGCTGATGATGATCAATCGATTTATCGTTGGAGAGGGGCGGCTATTTCCAATGTCATTCAGTTTAGGACACGCTTTCCCAAAGCGAAAATCGTTGTTTTGGTTAAGAACTATCGGTCGACACAGTTGATTTTAGACCATGCTTATAAACTAATTCAGCACAACAATCCTGATCGGCTTGAGGTTAAAGAAAAAATTTGTAAACGCTTGGTTTCTGTAAGAAATACCGAACAGTTTCCAATAAAGCTTATTTATACCGATCGGGTAGAAAATGAAGCAGAGGCAGTGGCGAAAGAAATTGAAAATTTAAAATTGAAAATTGAAAATTTAGAGTATAAAGATATTGCGATTTTGGTTCGGGCAAATAATCATGCCGAGCCATTTATTAGGGCTTTGTCTCGACACGGAATTCCTTACCAATTTTTAGGCCCTGGCCAGCTTTTCCGCCAGCCAGAAGTTAAAGATCTAATTGCCTATTTAAAGGTTCTTTATAATTTTGGAGATAATGTTGCGTTGTTTCGGGTTCTTTCCTTAGAGATCTTTGATATTTCCCCTCGCGATTTGGCGGCAATAAATAACTATGCCCGACGGCTGAATTTAAGTCTTTTTGAAGCTTGCGAGCAGGTAGAAAAAATTTTTGTGAGCCAAAAAACAAGAGAAACAATCAAAAAATTTGTAGAAATGGTCCATCGCCACCTAAAATTAATTCCTAAGGAAACTGCCGGTCAGATTCTTTATTATTTTTTGGAAGACAGCGGGCTTTTGAAAAAACTAGCGGAGTCGAAAACTCCCAGCGAGGAAAAACAAGCCCAAAACATCTCCAAATTTTTTGACAGGCTTAAAACCTATGAGGTTGATCACGAGGATGCCTCAGTTTTTGCGGTGGTTGATTGGATTAACTTGTCAATGAAGATAGGGGAATCTCCCCTGGCGGCAGATTTTGATTGGACCGAAGAAAATCGGGTAAACATCCTTACTGTTCATTCGGCAAAGGGGTTGGAGTTTCCGGTAGTCTTTTTGGTTAATCTCACTGTCGGTCGTTTTCCTACCAGAGAGCGGCAAGAGCAGATTCCCATTCCTGAAGCCTTGATTAAAGAAATTTTACCCTCGGGAGATTATCACCAACAAGAGGAGCGGCGGCTTTTTTATGTGGGAATGACGCGGGCAGCTGACCGACTTTATTTTACTGCTGCCAATTATTATGGAGAAGGTAAAAGAGAAAGAAAAATTTCCCCATTTGTAATTGAGGCATTGGGGGAAAAAGCAATTAGCAATCAGCAATTAGCAGTCAGCAATCAGTTGTCGATTTTTGATTTTCAACCGGTGAAAGAAAAAAAGTTGTCAGCTACCAGTTATAGGTTGCCTGTTAGCTATCTTTCTTATTCTCAAATTGAAACTTTTGACACTTGTCCTTTGCAATACCGTTACCGTTATATTCAGCGGATTCCTACTCCTCCTTCGGCAGCTCAAAGTTTTGGTGATTCGATTCACAAAGCCCTTTATGATTTTTATAAATTAGTAAAAGAAAAAAAAGAAGTGGAGAAGAAAGATTTGCTCGGTTTATTGCAAAAAAACTGGCATTCCCAAGGATATGCAAGTAAAGCTCATGAGGAGAGAATGAAAAAGGAAGGGAAAAAGATATTAAGCGATTTTTATAAAAAATGGTTTGATCCCAAAATTGTTCCTAAGTTTTTGGAACAACAATTTGTAATTAAACTTTCACCAACCTTAAAAATTGGGGGAAAGTTTGACAGGGTTGATGAGACGGGGGAAGGCTTAGAAATCGTTGATTATAAAACAGGGAAGACGTGGCAGCAGAAAGAGATTGATAATTCTTTACAAATGACTGTTTATGCCTTGGCGGCGGTTGATTTAGGGATTGTAAAAAAACCAGAAGATCTCATTTTAAGTTTTTATTTTTTAGAAACAGGGGAAAAAAAATCTACAAAAAGAAATTCCCAACAACTTTCGGAGGCAAAAAAAGCATTACTTGAAAAAGC
>JBNAVS010000006.1:0-16158 GCA_049700235.1 Microgenomates group bacterium | reverse complement strand
GAGAATCCTTATCTCTCGCCTTCCTACTTATTATGAATCTTTAGGGTTTTGGGGAATTGATGGGGAAATTATTGATTCTCAACTCAATCGTTTTTTAGACCACTTGGATTCTATTTCGGTTGACATCGTCAAAATGATTATCAGCTTTTTTGGAAACTTTCTTTCTTTCTTTATTTTGATTTTTGTTAGTTTTTATCTTCTTTTGGAGCGGAAAAATCTTGATAGATATTTAGAAAAATTTTTTGGTTCAGGTGATAAAAAAGCAAGAGAAATTATTAATAAAGTTGAAAAAAGGCTAGGCGGATGGGTAAGAGCCCAAATAACTCTAATGATAATTGTTGGGTTGATGTCTTATATAGGGTTGCGGCTTTTAGGGATTGAATTTGCCTTGCCCTTGGCGTTACTGGCCGGAGTTTTGGAGATTATTCCTAATATTGGACCTACTTTATCTGCTATTCCCGCGATACTGGCGGGCTTAGTTATTTCTCCTTTAATGGGGTTAGCAGTCGCCGCTTTGTATTTTTTGGTTCAGCAAGTGGAAAATCACATTATTGTTCCTCAGGTGATGAAAAGGGAAGCAGGAGTTAATCCCCTGATAACTATTTTGGCTTTGGTGGCGGGATTTAAACTTGGTGGCGTTTTGGGGGCAGTACTAGCAATTCCCTTTATAATTTTATTAGAGACGCTTTTGAAAGAATTTTTCCTCTCCGAAAGGTTTAAAAAGGCATAAAATCTATCACGGTAAAAGCCCAGAAAGCTCGTAAGCCAGATTCTGTTTTAGCAGTCATCTATCTAAGCGCTTGCCTTGGTCCTTAGAAAGACTCTTTTTAAGACCAATCGAAGCTTGCAGCCGGGAGGGTTGCCTCGTTTCACTCTTCGACTTCGCTCAGGGTAAATCCCCTTGCAAAGCAAAGAATCGTCTCTGTGGCCCTGTCTAGCCCCGACCCATTTTAGGCGTCGGGATGTCCGACTTTCCGTCGGACCACCCGTCTTTTGCTGTCTGGACTTTCCTCCCCGACGTAACGTCGGGGCGACTGCCCGACTTTCTAGGCTAAAGCTATTATACCAAAAATTTGCTATCTTGACAAAAAATTTTTAATCTCTAAACTAAAAATAATAGAAAGGTTTTTTAGTTGAAGGGGGGTGAGGTAATTATGGCAAAGAAAAAAAAGAAGGGAGGTAGGAAGAGAAAGTAAAATCTTCCTAACGAAATAGGACCCCCCGACGTGACGTCGGGGGGCTTTTTTTGGCAGATAAATTGGCGACTAAATTACTTGCCAATTTTAAACATTTTTGTGCCGCAAGTTGGGCAAACTGCTTGAGATGCTGGTTTACCGTTTTTCATAGTGATGTGTTTTACTTCGCTATCGGAAACTTCCTTTTTGGCGCGGCACTTAACACAATAAAAGCTTGCCATTTTCTTCACCTCCCTTCATTTTTGGCAGGAAAATTTGTGCCTACCTTAGCCTTAAGTATAGCACAACTTGGAGTCCAATTATGACTAAAGACAAGATTATGGTCTTTAAAATATCTTTTTTAACCAGCTTCGGATCGTAAGAAAAGATAGCATTATTGGGCTTTTCCGAGCTTAATTTAGCCTCAGGACCCTTGTTAGGCCTATAAGAAATTGCCTCTTGACGAAGTTGTAATTTTGGGCTTACGAGAGCCTCCTTTGCTTTTTGGGCGGCAAGTTTTCTTTTTAGCTGAAGAATGATTTTTTCCTGGCGAGTTTTCCGCTTCTTTCCCATTTCTAAGGTTGACAATAACACAGATGAGTTTTAAAATCAACTAAGAAATGAATAATCCAAATTTATTTATGATTTTTTTAAGTCTTGTTTTTGTTTGGTTGGGAGTTTTGACATTTTTCCTTTGGCAAACGGTGAGACATTATAAAAAACTCACCGAGGGAGTTGAGAAAAAAGATTTGCGCTCGGTTTTAGAAAAACTGCTTAGGGATTTAGATGATGAAAGGAGGCGGTTGGATAATCTGGTTAAGATAGTTGAGAAGTTAAACAGAGAAAACATCCGTAATATTCAAAAAATAGGTTTGGTTCGTTTTAATCCCTTTGCTGGGACTGGAGGAGACCAAAGTTTTTGTTTAGCCCTACTTGACGGCGAGGACA
Source organism: Microgenomates group bacterium (assembly GCA_049700235.1). Taxonomy (GTDB): domain Bacteria; phylum Patescibacteriota; class Microgenomatia; order PFEM01; family JBNASD01; genus JBNAVS01. The sequence continues at coordinate 14,035 of JBNAVS010000006.1, read as the reverse complement.
ATGGTTTGGTAATCTCTTCTTTGCATAGCCGAGAGGTTACCAGGATTTATGCTAAACCAATAAAGAGAGGAAAGGCAGTGGGTTATCAATTATCAACTGAAGAAATTCAAGCAATTAAAAATGCCAAAAAACTTCGCTGAAAACAAAAAAATAATTTTGACTGTTTTAGGGGCGGTAGTTTTGTATTTAGTTTCCGCGGGAATTTCCTGGGCCGGTTTTCGCTATTTAAGCCAGCCGGCAGAAACCGTTCCTATTTCTCCTCTTTCCTCACCAGAAAGCAGATTTCGGGTTGATCTTTCTTCTCCTAAAACAGAAAAATGTCGATTAAATGGGGAAATGTTTACTAAAGATGAGAGAAAAATTTGGGAACAGCGACGACCATTGACAGTGATGATAGAAAACCACGCCGAGGCTCGTCCCCAATCGGGTTTGTCTCGGGCAGATATTGTTTACGAGGCGGTAGCAGAAGGAGGAATTACCCGGTTTTTGGCAGTTTTTTATTGCGGAGCTTCAGCCCAAGAAGTGACAATTGGTCCGGTTCGTTCGGCAAGAACTTATTTTTTAGATTTTGCCTCAGAATATGGCGATTATCCTTTATATGCCCATGTTGGCGGAGCTAATCTTCCCGGTCCGGCTAATGCCTTAGGTCAAATTGCCGATTATGGTTGGCTAAAAAAAGGAAATGATTTAAATCAATTTGCTATTGGCTTTCCTTTTTTTTGGCGAGATTATGAGCGAATTGGCCATCCGGTAGCCACCGAACACACAATGTATTCTACGACCGATAAGCTTTGGGAAGTAGCCCACAAGAGGGGTTTGGATGCTCAAGATGATGAGGGAAATCGCTGGGACAAAAATTTTACTAGCTGGAAATTCAAAGATGAAGCGCCTTTAGAGAAAAGAGGGGAAACAACTAAGATCGAGTTTGATTTTTGGAAAGGATATAAAGATTATACGGTTAGCTGGGAATACGACAGGGAAGCTAATTTATACCAACGGCTAAATGGCGGAATACCTCACAAAGATTTAAATAATGGCAAGCAGTTGACGGCGAAAGTAGTCATTATTCAGTTTATGGAAGAAAAAGGGCCGATTGATGAACTTAAACACCTTCTATACAAGACTATTGGTAAAGGGAAGGCGATTGTTTTTCAGGATGGTCAAGCTATTCAAGCAAATTGGTCCAAAGTCGACCGCCAAACCAGAACTAAATTTAGCGATGCTAAAGGTAAGGAAATTGAATTCAACGGCGGTCAGATTTGGGTTGAAATTGTCCCCGCCGGGAGAGAGATTAGCTATTAGGCCTGCCCAGAAAGGATAAAAGTGCTGGGAGATTTGATTGTTTCTAAGTGTCGAATAAAACTGCTTCAGATTTTTCTCGCACAGCCAAATGAGATTTTCTATATTCGTCAATTAGTCCGGGCAACCGGTGAAGAGGTCAACGCTGTCCGCCGGCAACTAAATCGTTTAGAGAGATCAGGGATAGTTAAGAAAGAAACTCGGGGAAATAGAATTTATTATTGGATTGATAAAAACTATCCTTTATTTGGTGATTTACTTTCTTTGTTTTCGAAAACTGTTGGTTTGGGCGGGGCGATTGTTAAAAATAAAAATAAAATTGGGAAAGTTTCTTTGGCAATGCTTTCCGGGCGATTTGCTCGCGGCTTGCCAACTAAACAGGGAGCAGTTGATCTCCTTGTAGTTGGGCAAATTAATTTACAAACTTTAGCAAAAATTATTCGGGAGGAAGAACAAAAGATCGGGCGGGAGATTAATTATACAGTAATGACGAAGGAGGAGCTTAATTTCCGAAAAAAACACCACGACCCATTTTTGTTGGGAATTCTTACCGATGCCCGAATTATATTAATTGGGAACGAGATGGATTTGGTTGAATAAAGACTATTCCCTTTCCTTTTTAAATATCTTTTCTAATTTTTTATCAAAAGTAGCAATCTCCTCAGCATTTTTAGTTAAGGCGTAGATTAAATTATAGGAATCTTCAAAGTCTAAGTTGCTTTTTGAGTAGATTTTAAGAGCTTTCAGAAGAGTTTCTCTTTCTTCTAATTCTATAAATTCTAATTTTAAAATTTCTAAAATAGTTTTGATAACTTTCTTTCTGTTTTTTCGGTAGAAGCTGGTTAATACCCAATAAAGTTCAAAAACAACTACAAGGGAAGTGAAAAGGGCAACCTTTCCTTTTGCCCCCTCCAAAAGCAATTTTTTTGTTTTTAGATGTTGTTTTTGAACATCTTTTAGAAGGAAACGGAGGAAAAAATTCGTGTCAACAAAAATTTTTTTCATTTAGAAAAGTAACTTTTCTTTGCCTCCTGAATGATTTTTTCTAATGATTTTCCCCTAAATCTTTTAGGGATAATAATACTCCCCGCCAATTTCTCTATCAAAAACTCTGCTGGTTCCATTACAATTTTATTTTTTTCCGTAAAGACAATTAATTTTTGCCCCTTTTCTAACCCCAAGTTCTTATAGATGACTGCAGGGATAGTTACTTGTCTTTTGCTGGAAATACTTACTGTTCCTAACATAGTAAGGAAATTATAAAAAATCAAGGAATACCTGTCAAGAGACTTTTAAATTTTTTGGTTTTTGTGATATATTATAAACAATGGGAAGACAAAAAATAATTAAAACAGGAAACAGTTTAGCGGTAACAATTCCTTCTGATTTTGTTCATACAGTAGGAATTAAAGCTGGTGGAGAGGTAAAAGTGAAAGTAGAGCCAGAAGTAGGCCGAATTATTTATACCTTTTCCGGGGCAAAACAATTGCCTCTTTCTCAAGATTTTGTTAAAAAAAGAAGAAAATGAAACCCCGACGCCTTTTTTGGTTAATTTTAATTTTGACTTTATTGGCAATTTTTGTTGATTTGCCGGCTCACTTTCGTTTAAAATTTGAAATTCCTGCAAGCAAAATTGGGCTTAAAGATTTTAAAATCAACCAAGAAATTTCTCGGCCAAAATTAGATTTAAAAATTGGCAAATTTCGTTTCTACCGTGATTTGGAAATTAAACAGGGAATTGATTTGGCCGGTGGCGCTCATTTAGTTTTTCAGGCAGATATGAGTAAGATTAACGAGGGAGATCGAGATTCTGCCTTAGAGGCAGCAAAGAATAATATCGAGCGGCGAATAAATCTATTTGGTGTTACTGAGCCGGTGATTCAAAGTTCCAAACTGGGAGAAGAATATCGATTGATCGTGGAATTAGCTGGTGTTAGTGATATCAATCAGGCAGTGGATTTAATTGGCCGAACTGCCCAACTTGATTTCCGAGAGTTGCCAGCAGAAGCGACTCAAGCTGCTTCTTTTGCCGATTTCAAGCAAACGGAGCTGACTGGCAAAGATTTAACTCGTTCCCGTGTTCAATTCGACTCAGACACCGGTAAACCAGTCGTCGGTTTGGAATTTTCCCCGGAAGGAGCAAAAAAGTTTTCCGAAATTACTAAAAGAAACATCGGTAAACCGCTGGCAATATTTTTGGATGAATGGCCTTTAACTACTCCCTTGGTAAAAGAGGAAATTCCTACTGGCCAGGCAGTGATTACTGGAGAATTTAGCCTTGATGAAGCAAAACGACTTTCTATTCAACTTAATGCCGGGGCTTTACCTGTCCCCATAAAAATTATTGAACAAAGGAATGTTGGGGCAAGTTTAGGGGCAGATTCGGTTCGGAAAAGTCTTCGGGCGGGAATAATTGGTCTTTTAATGGTTGCCGCTTTTATGATTGCTTATTATGGATATTTAGGATTTTTAGCAACCTGTGGACTTGTGATTTATGGTTTGTTAACTTTGGCCTTGTATAAACTGATTCCCGTAACTTTAACCTTGCCGGGAGTGGCTGGTTTTTTGCTTTCGATAGGGATGGCGGTTGATAGCAATATTTTGATTTTTGAACGAATGAAAGAGGAAATCTGGGCGGGAAAACCTAAACAATTAGCGATGGAGTTAGGCTTTGGTCGGGCTTGGGACTCGATTCGCGATGCCAATGTTTGTACTTTAATTACTTGTTTTATTCTTTTTAATCCTTTCAACTGGACATTTTTAAATACTTCAGGGATGGTGAGGGGATTTGCTTTAACTTTAGGATTGGGAGTGCTTTTGAGTTTGTTTACCGGAATTGTGGTTACACGAACAATTTTGCGCGTTCTTTCTAAAAAGGAGGGCTTATGAACTGGATGCGTTTTAAGTGGTTATACTTTGCCCTATCAGCCCTAATTATAATTCCCGGTGTTTATTCTTTAATTCGTTGGGGTTTGCGTCCTTCGGTTGATTTTACCGGCGGGACACTTCTTGAGTTGAAATTTGAAAAGAAAACAGTTGAGCAATTTAGCAATTTAGCAATCGAGGAGATAATAAAAAATAAGAATTTTGATGTTTTTTCGGTTCAGTCTTCGGGGAAAAATAATTTCTTAATTCGCCTTCAGCCAATCACTAAAGATGATGTGGGGACAATCAAGGCTGCTTTAGCAGAAGAATTTCAAGAAGAACCCCAAGAGGTTCGCTTTGAAACTGTCGGGCCAATTTTAGGAAAAGAGCTTTTAAAAAAAACAGTAATAGGAATTCTTTTGGCTGCAGGTTTTATCCTTTTGTATGTTGCCTGGCGGTTTAAAGATAAAAAATTCGGTATTTGTGCTATTTTGGCGATGTTCCATGATAGCTTAGTGTTACTTGGTTCGTTTTCTTTGTTAGGTCATTTTTTTGGTGTTGAGGTTGATACTTTGTTTGTAACGGCGATGCTAACAATCCTTTCTTTTTCGGTTCACGATACCGTGGTAGTTTACGATCGTATTCGCGAATCACAAAAAAATTTCCCCAATATTTCTTTTGAACAATTAGTTAATAAGGCAGTGACAGAAACTCTTGTTCGTTCTTTAAATAATTCTTTAACAATTATTTTTATGCTTGTGGCTCTGCTTTTGTTGGGGGGAGAAACTATTCGTTGGTTTGTTGTTGCTTTGCTGATTGGCACTATCTGCGGCACCTACAGTTCCACTTTTACAGCGGCGCCTTTACTAGTAATATGGGAACAACTAAAATCAAAAAAGCGCTAATTTATTCTGAGCTTGTCGATTTATTGCCTTTTTTTAAATTTTGTGATAAATTAAGTTTAAGATGTCTATAACTTTTCCTTTAACTATAAAAATAATTTATGAACCCGAGGCAAAAAGCGCTCGTTATGTTGCTTATAATCCGGAGCTAGATATTGCCTCTTGTGGTAAAAACGAAGAGGAAGCAAGAAGAATGCTTGAAGAGGCAATTCGGATTCTTCTTCAAGGGGCAAGAGAAGACGGAACCCTAGATCAAATCTTAGAAGAAGCAGGATTTTTGAAAAAGGGGAAAGAGTTTATCCCTCCAAAAACATATTTTTCCTCATTTACTTATAACTTCACCTAAGACGAATGTCTAAAATTACCCCTATCCATTATCGGAAATTTAAGAAGGTTTTCGAAAGGGCGGGTTGGGAATACTTAGGCGACGTTGGAGATCATATGCAGTTTAAGAGACCCGGCTATATCCGTCGGGTCGTAATTCCAAAAAAGAAAGACATTCCCGTTTTTGTTATTAAAAACAATTTAAGAACCGCCAAAATTGACCGAAAAACTTATTTTAAACTTCTAAAGAAAAAATAATTCGGCACTTATTCTTCCACTTTCATCGCCGCCCCCTTGCTTGTTGTTTGGGAGCAGTTAACAAAAAAAGCGCTAATTTATTCTGAGCTTGTCGAAAGACAACCACTTTAATTAATTAAACTAAACTTTTTCCAATTTGTTTAATTTGTTTAAGAAGATATTTTCGGTCGTTTTTGGTTTTATCTTCAACGACTTCCTCAAATAATTGATTTAAAACCTTACCCACCAAGGGGCCTGGAGAAATATTTAAAATTTTCATTACATCATAGCCGTTGACTTTTAAGTCGGTAACGGTAAATGGCTGTTTTTGAACTTCTGCCAATTTTGCTTTGAATTTTTCCAGCCGCCAAGAAGTTTCCCGAGCACCTCCTCCAACTCGGTCTGCTCGTCTTAACTCCAAAATATCAGTTAGATTTTCCTTACCAACATTGCGGATAAAGCGGCGTAAAGCTTTATCGGTTTGCCGTTCATCAACAGTAAATTGGTGCCAGCGGACGAGGCGGAAAAGTCTTTCGCTGTCCTTTTTTGATAATCGTAGCCGACGGGCGATATTTTTAGCAATTGAGGCACCAACAACCTCATGATTATAAAAAGTAATTGTCCCATTTTTGTCTTTGTTAACAACAATTGGTTTGCCTACATCATGAAGAAGAATAGCTAAATTAACAATAGGATCTTTTACCCTGCTTGCCCTTAAAGATTTTAAGGCGTGGGTACCGACATCATCTTGATGATGCCGGCCAGGGCTTTTTTGTTCTACACCGAACATTTTCTCTACTTCCGGAAGAATGATTTTCCCCAAACCAGAGTTGCGTAATAATTGATAACCATCAGCTGGATAATCACTGGAAAGGATTTTAAAAAGTTCATCGCGAATTCGTTCTTTGCTAATTTGATTAATTAAACTGGCATTTTTTTGAATGGCAGCAAAAGTTTTTTTCTCAATAATGAAACCTAATTGGGCGGCAAAACGGACAGCGCGTATCATCCGCAAGGCATCTTCGGTAAATCTTTCTTGAGGATCTCCAACCGCGCGGATGATTTTATTTCTAAAGTCTTTGATTCCTCCAAAAAGGTCGATAATTTCTAAACTTTTTCCATCCCATTGGCCATTTTTATAAAGAGGGCCAATAACTACCGCATCAAAGGTAAAATCTCGGCGCTTTAAATCTTCTTCTAACTTTGTTCCCCAGCAAACTTGGTCCGGCCGCCGATGGTCAGAATAACCCCATTCTGTCCGGAAGGTAGTGATTTCGCAAACGCCTTCACCTCGCTTTGTTTTTAATGGAATACCCACTGTGCCAAAAACATTGTCGTAAAAAGAGTCAGGGAAAAGAAGGCGGATTTCTTGAGGCGTAGCATTGGTCGTAAAATCACAATCCAAAGGGGGAGTTTGGTTTTGTAAGAGATTCTTTACTCCCCCGCCGACCAAATAAATTTCGTAGCCTTCCTTGGTGAATTTTTTAAAAATTTCCCAAATTTCCGGAGTAATTTTTTGACTAATTTTTTCTGGAAGTTTAGCCCGCATACTGCTACAATTATACTACAACATGCGCTGGAAAATACTAAAAAAATTCCAAATTCCAAATGCCCGCCTTGCGGGATTCCCTCGGAATGCCAAATTCCAAATTGAGAAGATTATTAAAATTCTTCTGGAAAATCGGGGATTAAAAACTGAAAAACAACAGAAGGAATTTTTAAATCCTAAGCCGCCAGAAAAATTGACAAGCAAAGAAGTGGGGATTTCCCTTGCCCAACTTAGAAAAGCAGTTAGGCGAATTAAAGAGGCAATAAAAAATAACCAAAAGATTATTGTTTATGGAGATTATGATACTGATGGAGTTTGCGCCACCGCTATTTTGTGGGAGACAATTTATAGGCTTGGGGGAGATGTTATGCCCTTTATTCCTAAAAGAAAAGAAGGCTATGGGATAAAAGTGCAACGTTTAGAGCAAATGGCTAAAGAGGGGGTGAAACTGATAATTACCGTAGACCAGGGGATAGTTGCCGTTAAACAAGCGCAAAAGGCTAAAAAACTTGGCTTGGATTTAATTATTACTGACCATCATATTCCTGGCGAGAAAAAACCGCAGGCGCTGGCAATTATTCATACAACCAAACTAGCAGGTTCGGGGGTGGCTTGGTTTTTGGCAAGACACCTCGGAGGTGAAACGGGTTTAGATTTAGCCACTATTGGCACAGTGAGTGATGTTGTTCCTTTAATTGGCCCAAATCGCTCAATTGTCAAATTTGGCCTGAAGGCGGTTCAAAAAACACCAAGAATAGGACTTTTAAGCTTATATCAGATTGCTGGAATTACTCCCCAGGCAATTAGTACTTATGAGATTGGTTATTTGATTGGGCCAAGACTGAATGCTTCCGGAAGAATGGATGATCCGCTGGAGTCACTTCGTTTAATTTGTACCAGAAACAAGGAGCGAGCGGCAATTTTGGCTAAAAAAATTGAGGAGAAAAATCGCCAGCGCCAAACCCTAACCGAAAGACTGGTAATCCATGCGCGAAATTTATGGTTAACTTTGGATGGAAAAAGTTCTTTAATTTTTGTCCAAGATAAAAGTTATGAGGAAGGGGTGATTGGATTAGTGGCGGGGAAATTAGCAGAGGAATTTTATCGGCCGGCAGTGGTTTTAGCCCCTCGGGAAAATCACTGGGTAGCTTCTGCTCGCTCGATTGAGGAATTTAATATAATTGAGGCAATTCGGGACTGTGCCGAATTTCTTGGCCCCCATGGCGGTCATCCCCGGGCAGCCGGATTTACAGTTGAGACAACCAAAATAGAAATTTTAAAAAATCGTCTGATTCAGATTGCTGAAGAAAAATTAGATAAAGAAAAATTAAAGCCGACTCTAATAATTGATACAGAATTAGATTTGGGAGATTTAAGTTTAGGTTTATATGAGCAGTTAAATCGATTAGCTCCTTTTGGCGAGGGGAATCCCCAACCAGTTTTCGCCAGCCGAGATGTTCAGATTGTTGATGCTTATCTGGTCGGCAATGGCAGTCAGCATTTAAAATTACGTCTCACCTCTCACCTCTCACGTCTCACTTTTGACGCTATCGGTTTCGGGATGGCGAATTTTTTCCCTCAACTTTCTCCGGAAAAATCAGTTGATATTGCTTATAATTTGAGCGTTGATGAGTGGAATGGGCAGCGGCGATTACAATTAAAACTTAAAGATATCAAAATTAAAAATGGACCAAAAATTTGAGGATTTACTGGCTCAAATAAGAACTTACAATCCAAAAGCGGACTTTGGCTTAATAAATAAAGCCTTCCAATTTGCTTTTAAAGTTCATGCCGGTCAAAAAAGACTTTCCGGGGAGGATTTTATCAATCATCCGCTGTCTGCGGCTAAGGCTTTGGCCGACTGGAAATTGGATAGTGCTTCGATTGCCGCCGGCTTACTTCACGATGTAATTGAGGATGGCGGTGTCTCTAAAGAAGTATTAGGAAAAGAATTTGGGAAAGAAATTGCTGATTTGGTAGGCGGAGTCAGTAAAACTGGAGAGCTGAAATTACGGGGTAGTGAGGAGGAAAATTTTGTTGAGAATTTACGGAAAATGATTGTTGTTATGGCTAAAGATTTGCGGGTGGTATTAATTAAATTAGCCGACCGTTATCATAATCTCCAAACCTTGTATGCCCTCTCTAAAGAAAAACAGCAACGGATTGCCCGGGAAACCTTGGAAATCTACGCCCCTTTGGCAGAAAGATTGGGAATTGGAGAAATGAAAGGGAAGCTGGAAGATTTGGCCTTTCCCTATATTTATCCAAAAGAATATCAATGGGTTAAAGATTATTCTGCCCCTTTTTATAAAAAAGCGGAGGAGTTTTTAGTTAATGTCAAAAGAAAACTCCTTAGGAACTTAGCTAAAGAAGGGGTTAAGGCCCAGATTCACAGCCGGGCCAAGCATCTTTATAGCTTATACCAAAAACTTTTGCGACCGGAGATAGATAAAGATATCAGTAAAATTCATGATCTTGTTGCCTTAAGAATTTTAGTAAACACCGTGGAGGAATGTTATGTTTCTTTAGGAGTGGTTCATAAAACTTATAAAATGGTGCCTTATTTGGGGGTTTCTGATTTTATTGCTGTTCCCAAGCCCAATGGCTATCGCTCAATCCATACTAAAGTTTTTGGCCCGGAAGGAAGAATTTTTGAGGTTCAAATAAGGACTTACCAGATGCACGAGGAGGCGGAAAACGGAATTGCTGCCCACTGGTATTACGGACAGCGAAAAACCAAAGGAATTAGGGATTCCCAGTTAGAAAAGGGGATTTTTGCTCCTCCGGAAAAAATTGGCTGGGTGCGCCAGTTGGTTGCCTGGCAAAAAGAAATAGTTGACTCCAAGGAGTTTTTAAAAGCTTTAAAATTTGATGCCTTGGCTCATCGGATTTTTGTTTTTTCTCCAAAAGGAGATGTTTATGATCTGCCGGCAGGAGCAACCCCGGTTGACTTTGCCTATGCTGTTCATACCGAAATAGGCAATTCCTGTCAGGGAGCTAAAGTTGACGGAAAGCTAGTCCCTTTAAATTACAAACTCAAAAGTGGCCAGATAGTGGAAATTCTCCAAAGCAAAACTAAAAGGGGACCTTCTTGGGATTGGCTGAATTTTGTCGTTACTCGGTTGGCTCGGCAAGAGATTGAAAAACACTTCCGTAAAAGATAGAATTAGTTCTATGGAAAGAACTTTAGCGATTGAAACAGTAAAAAAAATTGGTAAAAAAGTCAGGCTTTGTGGCTGGGTAAATGCCCGGAGAGATCATGGAAAATTGGTTTTTGTTGATTTGCGCGACCGGAGCGGAATTATTCAGCTGGTTGGGGATGAGAAATTGGGAGATTTAAGAACAGCTGATGTAGTAGAAGTTGAGGGCTCGGTTAGAAAAAGACCAGAAAATCTTGTTAATCCGAAATTGGCAACCGGGGAGATAGAGATTGAAGTTGAAAAAATTAAAATCTTAGCAAAGTCAAAAGAATTGCCCTTTGATACCCAAGGCGAGGGAAGGGAGATTAACGAAGAGCTCCGCTTGCAATATCGCTATTTAGATCTTCGTCGGCCTCGAATGGTAAAAAATTTGGAGCTTCGCCATCAAGTGATTAAATTTATTCGTGATTGGTTGGATAAAAGGGGGTTTATTGAAATTGAAACCCCAATTTTAACCAAGGCGACACCAGAGGGAGCAAGAGATTTTTTGGTTCCTTCTCGGTTGCAACCAGGAAAGTTTTACGCTCTGCCCCAATCTCCTCAGCAATACAAGCAGCTTTTGATGGTTGCCGGTTTTGAAAAGTACTATCAAATTGCCCGTTGTTTTCGCGATGAGGATTTACGGGCAGACAGGCAATTGGAATTTACCCAATTGGATATAGAGATGTCATTTGTAGAAAGAGAAGATGTAATGAAATTAATAGAAGCGCTCATGATTGAGTTGACTGAAAGTTTAGAAAAAAAAATTTATTGTCAACCATTTCCTCGGATTAAATACCAAGAGGCGATTAAAAAATTTGGCGATGATAAATTCGATCTCCGGCAAAAAAAAGACCCCAATGTCTTAGCTTTTGCTTTTGTGATTGATCAGCCGTTATTCGAATGGAAGAAAGAAGAAAATCGGTGGGATGCGATGCATCATCCTTTTACCTCCCCTAATCCCGAAGACCTCTTCCTTTTAGAAAAAGGCGAGATAGCAAGTGTTCGCTCCTGGCAGTATGATTTAGTTTGTAATGGTTTTGAAATAGGCGGGGGGAGTATTAGGATTACCAATCCCAAACTTCAAGAAAAAATTTTTGAAATAATGGGTCACAAACCAGCAGAGATTCAAAAGAAATTTGGTCATCTTCTGAAGGCATTCGAATACGGGGTTCCCCCTCATGGAGGAATTGCTTTGGGATTGGATCGATTAGTGAGTATTTTTGCCTCCGAGGCTTCTATTAGAGAAGTAATCGCTTTCCCGGTAACTGCTTCCGGGCAGACGGCAGTGATGGATGCTCCTTCCAAAGTTGACCCCCAACAGCTAAAAGAGTTAGAAATAGATGTTAAGACGAAAAAATAATCCCAAGCTGGTTTTAAAAATCAAGCGGGCCGCTTTCTTTTGTTTTGGGCTGGTTTTTTTTCTTTTTCCCGGGCAAAATTATTATCTGATTGCCCAAAACACTTTTAAACCAACCAATATCCGCCAGTTGGAATTTGAATTACCCCCACCAGCTTTATATCCGGTTAATTTTACTGGACAGCTTCCGCCAAATTTAACCGCCCGCTCAGTAGTAGTTGTGGACAAAGATTCTTCAGTGGTGATGTATTCTAAAAATGAAAATCTTTGGGTTTTACCGGCTTCAACCGTAAAGATAATGACTGCTTTGGTGGCCTTGGATTATTATCGACCAGAGGAAATTTTGACTGTTGGGAAAATCGATGGGTTTGGCCAGAAAATGAAACTTGTTGAGGGAGAAAAAATTACTATTCGCAATCTTTTGTACGGTCTTTTATTGGCTTCGGCAAATGACGCCGCTTTGGTTTTAGCCCAAAACTATCCTGGCGGAGAAGGAGCATTTGTAAGGGCAATGAACGAAAAAGCCGGCAAGCTTCACCTGGAAAATACTTATTTTGCTAATCCAACCGGGCTTGATAGTGATGAGGAGGGAAAACTATTATCCGATTTTTCTTATACCACCGCTTTGGATTTAGCTCATCTCACCGCTTGGGCTTTAAAAAATCCGGTTTTTTCCCAAATAATTGCCACAGAAAAAATTACTGTTACCGATGTTTCTGGAAAAATTATTCATCGGCTTTTTAATATCAACGAACTTTTGGGGAAAATTGAGGGTTTGAAAGGGGGAAAAACCGGCTGGACCGAGGAAGCGGGTGAGTGTCTTGTATCTTATACCGAAAGAAATGGAAAGGGAGTTATTATTGTTGTTTTAGGGAGCCAGGATAGGTTTGGGGAAACAATAAAGTTAGTTAATTGGGCCTTTTCAAATCACATGTGGCAAAATTTCACTCCGTCCATTTAGGGTCTATCGCCGGAACATATCCCCAAAAATTTCTATCTCCTTCAAAAACATAAATTGGCTGAAGATAATGTTGGAGAGTTTCTGAATCATAGTAAGCAAGATAAACTTTACGAATAGTCACCTGACCATTTTCATTTTGACCAAGATTAGCAATAAAACCTTGACCCTGTTGGAGTTCTCCCCAGGCTTGGGTGATTGGTTTTAAAGGATAAGTGGCGAAAATTTCCTTTTCTAATGGAAAGTAAGTATAGTTTATCTCTATGATTCTTTTTCCTGGAGTTCTTGAGCCGGAAAAAAGAAAAGAAATTAGCGATTTTTTTGGATTTGGGGGAAGGATTCGTAAATCATCAAGATTGGCACGAAAGAGATTGACTCTAATAAAATCTGCTTCCGAAAGGGAGCTTACTGGTATAAGTTCTGGTGTGCTAAAGCGAAGATATTCAAATTCCGCTGTTCCATTGGCTAAGTCTTCAGCTAAAAGACCATTACTCACCAAAAAATTTTTCGCTTCCTGGGCAGCCTGTTGGTTAGTTGGCAAATTTTTGCTTGTTAAAATTTCCGGATCGTTTCTAAAATCATAAATTAGGTGAAAATTTAAATTATTAATCTCCATTTCTAAAACAGTTGAGTTTTCACTTAGCCAACGATAGACAGTCTCTGTTATTTTTTCTGGCTCGCTACGAAAGCCCATTTTTCGTGCTAAGGTATTTGCTCGGTCTAAAGCTAAAAGATTTGGGCCTTTTACAGGTATAAAATAGACTTTGCCTATTTCAGGAAGTTTTGGCAGGCCACCGGCGATTGTTTCTAATTTAAAAGAGATTTTTGTTTTTTCAATTGGTAAATTTTCTTCAGGAAAGACCAATTTTGGTAGCTTTCCAAAAGAAACCGTTGGCGGTGGAGGAGGAGGCGGATGAAGTTGGCGCCAGATATTACTGCCAATTTTAAAAGTAGTTCTTAAAACAATAAAGGCCACTAAAGCAATTGTTCCGAATTTGAGAATCTTCCGCGTCCAGTAGGCAGTTTCTGTTAAGGTTGCCATTTTCTTTGAGTATAAAAGCTTAGTGTGCTAAAATCAAGAAAATGGTGCGCACTCGTTTTGCCCCTAGTCCAACTGGCTTTTTGCATATTGGCAGTTTGCGAACAGCTTTGTATTCTTATGCTTTTGCCAAAAGCAAAAAGGGAAGATTTATTTTAAGAATTGAAGACACGGATATTAAGCGATTTGTTCCCGGTGCTGCCGAAAAAATTTGTGAAGCTTTAAAAACTTTTGGTCTAAATTGGGATGAAGGCCCGGGGGTTGGGGGCCCTTATGGTCCCTACATTCAATCAGAAAGAGTAAAGTTAGGAATTTATCAAAAA
>JBNAVS010000005.1:0-16584 GCA_049700235.1 Microgenomates group bacterium | reverse complement strand
TAGTTTGTATTAATGATTTAATTCATTAAGACAAATGCCTGCCCGAAAAAAATTTTGGATTACCACCGAAATATTTTTGTTCGCCCTGGCGATTTTTTTGTTTTTGCCAAAAGATATGTTTGCCTTTTCTGTGGCTACTCCCTCAGGAATTCCTACACAGATTCAAATAGGAGAATCCTTTACTCCTAACGTGAGTATCTCTGACGGTGCTTCATCAAGCTATTACTTTATCAAGTGTCGAATAGGTGAAGATAGTACTTTAACCCAGGGAGAAACATACAATCCGATAACCGATAAATGGTTAACTGATAGCGGTTCTACCGGGGCATGGAAGGATATGCCGGTAGTTATCACCAATTCTTCTGGTTTATGGCAGGGAACTGTTACTTGTCGGGTGAAGACAGGGGTAAATCCTGGGCAAAAATTATTAGCTATTCGAATCTGTCCGCAGGAGCCAGATGGTACCTGTACAACCAGTAAAGCTGTTCAATCGAGCACAGTTTCTTTTGAAGCAGTGCCTTCATCAACTCCCACTCCGGCGCCAGCTAATACTTCCACTCCTTCTCCAACACCAACATCTACTCCCACCCCAACTTCCACCCCAACTAGCCCTCCGGTGACCAAAGATTATTCAAATATTTTTATTTCTGAGTTTATGGCTTATCCGGAAAGTGGTAATGAATGGGTGGAACTTTACAACGGTAATAATTTTGAAGTTGATTTATATGGCTGGTATATTGACGATGTAGCTGATGGAGGCAGTTTGCCCAAGCAAATTTCTGGAACAATTTCCTCCAAAACCTATAAACAATTTTCCTTAAATAGTAGCGCTTATTTAAATAATAGTGGAGATGATGTCAGACTACTTAATGGCGAGCAAGTTGAAAAAGACAAAGTTTCTTTTGATACCTCAACAAAAGGGAAATCCTGGGCAAAAGACAATAATGGTAATTGGTGTCAGATTGACCCAACTCCCGGCTCTGTCAATCCTAATTGTCCCAGTGTTGAAGAGAATTCGTCCCCGACACCGACGACAAAATCTTCGACTCCAACTCCAACCCCAAAAATCACCCCCACCCCAACCCCAAAAACTATCCCAACAGCCACTGAAAGCGGGGAAATTTTAGGTGAGGAAGAAGAGGCAACTACCGCTTTTTATCCCCTGGAGGCGGCCGCTGAAGCAGAGGTAGAAAAAGAAGCAACGCCGGCAGGAAACAAAAAACAAATTTTGGCAAAGGTGTTTATGGGATTGGGTTTGCTGACTCTTTTTGGTGCCGCTTTTTCCTTGTGGCACACTAAATTGCGATAAAAAAATTTATTGTAAAGTTGCAAATTTTGGGGTAAAATTAAACTATGGCTTTACCAAAATTTTTACAACCCTATCTTCCTTCGTATGATCTTAGGAAGTTAGATATTAAACGAGATAAGATTCTAATTATCACCTCGGTTTTAAATCAAGGTGATTATCGGGCTTTAAGATGGTTAACTAAAACTTACAGTAAAAGAGAGATTGAAGATATAGTTAAGACGCCAGTGAGAGGGATGTGGTATGAATGGATTTTAAAATATTGGCTTAGGATATTTGGAATTAAAATTCCCCTAAAAACTTACCAAACGGCGCTTATTAAACTATGAACAGAGAAGATTTTTCTCCTCAATGGGGGATTTTTTCTAAAACTCAAGGAAGTTTAATTTTCAAACTTGGTCCTCTTAAAAATTTTTGTTATCTTGCCGGCGGAACTGCCCTTGCTTTATATTTAGGTCACCGAACCTCTTTGGATTTTGATTTTTATACTTCAAAAGAATTTAGCCGAAGTGAGATTTTAGATTTACTTAAGAAAATTTCCGATGAAAAAAATATCACCATTTCCAGTCTTGAGAATAATAATTTTGTGGGAGTTATTGATAAAGTTAATGTTTCTATCTTCCATTATCCTTATAAGCTTTTAGGAGAGTTAGTTAATTTGAGGCATATTTCTCTGGCTTCTTTGGAGGATATCGCCGCGATGAAGATAGTAGCGGTAATTCAACGACCAGCTAAAAGAGATTATATAGATATTTTTTATCTTCTTAAAAGATATTCTTTAGAGAGAATTTTGGATTGGGCAGGAAAAAAATATCCTAATTTTAATCCTTATTTGGCGTTGCGAGCCTTATCTTTTTTTGATGATGTGGAAGATGAAAAAATTGAAGAAAGAGGGATTAAAATTCTTGACAAAAATTTTTCTTGGGGAAAAGCAAAAAAAGAAATTTTTGAAGAGGTAAGAAAGTACCAGTTATCAATGTTTAAAAAATGAAAAAAATTTTCTTTCTATGGTTGCCGGTTGGGATTTGGATGGGAACGCTTTTTTATTTTTCCTCGATTCCTAATTTGCGGGCAGTGGAAAACAATTTTTGGGATGAAATTATTCGCAGCGGCGCCCATTTTGTTTTTTATGCCCTTGGGTATTTCTTATTTTTCCGGGCAATAAATTTTGGCAAAACCAAGAAGAATTTTTGGCTGCCGCTTATTTTAACTGGTACTTATGGCTTTTTTGACGAAATCCACCAAACTTTTGTCCCCACCCGCACCTTTCAGATAAAAGATTTGCTAGTTGACTTTGGGGGAGGATTTTTGGGATACTTAGTTTCAAAAAAATAGATGAAAATTTTAGTTACCGGCGGAGCGGGTTATATTGGGAGTCATACCGTTGCTTTGCTTCAAAAGGAAGGATATGAAGTAGTGGTTTTTGACAATTTGGTTTATGGCCACCGTGAGGCAGTTTCCTGTCCGCTGATAAAGGGAGATTTATTAGACAAGGCGGCAATAATTAAAGTTTTTTCTCAAAATAAATTTACCGCCGTTATTCATTTTGCCGCTTATGCTTTAGCCGGAGAATCAATGAAGCAGCCTGGAAAATATTTTGAAAACAATATTTTGGGAGGTTTGAATTTGCTGGAGGCAATGAAAGATTTTGGGATTAAATATATTGTTTTTTCTTCTACTTGTGCTGTTTACGGATATCCAAAAAAACTGCCGGTAACCGAGGAATCGCCATTAAACCCCATTTCTGTTTATGGTGAATCAAAGCTTGCTTTTGAAAAAATTCTTTACTGGTACGATGAAATTTATGGAATCAAAAATGTTTGCTTGCGTTATTTTAACGCTGCCGGGGCCGATTTAGAGGGAAAAATTGGTGAAGACCATCAGCCGGAAACTCATATTATTCCCTTGGCGATAAAGACTGCCTTAGGTCAACAGCCGGAATTTAGTTTATTTGGTGATGACTATCCAACGCCAGATGGAACTTGTATTCGCGATTATATTCATGTTTTGGATTTGGCTTCAGCCCATATAAAAGCTTTAGAATTTTTAAAAAAAGAAGGTAAAAGTGATGCTTTTAATGTGGGAACAGGTAAAGGTTATTCCAACAAGGAAATTTTGCAAATGGTTGAGAAGATAAGCGGAGTAGATTTTCCGGTAAAAACTTTACCTCGGCGGGCAGGAGACCCAGCAGCAATTTGGGCGGATAATAGCAAGATAAAAAAGGTTTTAGGTTGGGAGCCAAAATATTCGGACCTGAAAACAATTATTCACTCCGCTTGGAAATGGCACAAAACTCATCCTTGGGGATTTCGGGCTTGACAAAACTTGTTTGAATGGGTTATTTTTTAGTTAATCTCCTGCCCATCTACTCAAAGGTGGGTTTTAAAATGGCAAAGAAATCACAGTTTAAGGTCAATGGTCAATTGATCGATGAGCTGATTCAGGCTTTGAAAGAACTTGGCGGTTGGGGAAGTATAGAGATTTATGTTCAAAATGGCAAGGTTACGCAAATTACTAAAAGGGCAATTAAAAAAACCAATCATAGTTTGGAAGAGTAAGATTGGGTCTTGACAAGTTGTGAAAATTATTTTAGGATAGAATTGCTGACCGCAACCGGAGGCGCCTAAAACGGCGCCTTTTTTATTGGCAAATTACTTTTAATTAGAATTCTAAAGCTTGTTCTGAAAGGGTTTACCCTGAGGAGCGAAGCGACGAAGGGAGGTGAAAAAATAAATGAAAAGAATTTATTTAAGCATTTTGGCAATTGTTGCCACTGTTGCTTTAGTTGGTGGAGCCACCTATGCTGTATTTACCAATGCGGCGACCAGCGGTCCAAACACTTTTGCTACTGGTAATGCTGATTTGAAACTACGTCATCGACTCGATCAGGATTGGGCTGATTCCTATGGTGGAGCGAATTGGGGGAATCTTTATCCGGGTTGGAGCGATTCTTATAATGTTTATCTTAAGAATGTCAGTAGTTCGCCGATTACTTTAAGGGTATTGCCAAAAGTTAATATTACCAGTTGGAGCACAGGCCATTTGTGGGATAAGGTTCTTATGGAAATTACTTGGTCTGATGGAAACAACTCAACCGGTGAGTTTAGTTTGAGGGCATGGAGGGAGAATGCGAGCATTTATTTAGTTCCAACCTTGGCTCAGGGCGCAGAGGCCGGTCCTTGGGTAGTTAAATTCAGGATTCCCACTACGGCTAGTAACGAGATTAGTAACGGCAGTATTGTCTTTGATGTCATCTTTGATGGCATTCAGGTAACGCCGTAAAGGGTATCCGTAAAGGGTATTTTTGCCCTGTGCTGAAATAGCATAGGGCCCTGCCCGCAAGTTTATCTGCCTTATGAAATCCTAAAAGCCCTCCTTCGTCAAGACTACGGAGGGTGAAGAAAGGAGGTGAAAAAATAATATGAACAAAAGAATAATTGCTAGTTTGGCAATGATTGCCTTAGTTATTGCCGGAGTAACCAGCGCCACTGTCGCTTATTTCAGCGATACAGTAACAGTAACAGGGGTTACGGTTGCCATGGGAACTGCAGATTTAGAATTAAATCACACAACTACTAATACTGATGAGGGTTATGATGCAAACAGCAGCGATCTGATTAACTTAGGGTTGAATGTTGGCGGCCTTTATCCCGGACTTACTGTAAACGGTAATGTTTGGTTGAGAAATGTAAGCCAGAGCCCAATTGCTCTTCGGCCCTATGCTCGATTGACTCGCGCTGATAGTCCACATGGTGATGATTGGACCCTTTTAAAAGACAAAATTGAGATTAGAATAACCGATAAAGGGCATGATGGGTCGGGGACTTATTCTTGGGGCTGGCGAACACTGGAGTGGTGGCATACCGAGTCAAGACCAGTTTCTGATCCCGTTGGAATTTTGCCGGAATCAAATCCCGATGGAGTGGATAAGTCCCATCAGTATCTCATTGAGGCGCGAGTTAGAAGTGATGCCGGCAACGAAATTCAGGGTAAGAGTTTAACTAATGTAACTTGGGAAATTGTTGGACAACAAGTGTACTAAGTTGTGTTTGAGGCTTTTTAGGTTGCCCAAAAATGGCTTGGGGTATAAGCCTGATTTGGGTGACTTATAAAGGTTTTAAATATGCTTAAAAAGAAATTGAAAAAAGCAATTAGTATTTTTCAGTGGGTGTTGACCGCTGTCTTGGTTTTGGTGGTTTTGCTGCTGATTTTTACTACCTTTAATCCGGTTAAGAGCTTTCAAATTTTCCGGGTAATGTCCGGTTCAATGGAGCCAAAGATAAAAGTTGGCTCGGTGGTTTTTGTTCAAAAAGTCAAACCGGAGATTTTGAAAGAAGGCAATATCATTACTTTTACTTCGCGAGAAGACCCCAATATAACCATCACCCATCGCTTGATAGCCATTGAAGAAAAAGAAGGCCAAACTGTTTTTAAGACTCGGGGCGATGCCAATAATAGCGATGATATTAGCGAAACTTTACCCGGACAGATAAAGGGCAGGGTTGTTTTCTCTTTGCCATTTTTGGGTTATTTATCTGTTTGGATAAGAAAGCCTTTGGGTTTTGGTCTTTTGGTGATTTTACCCGCCATCCTGATTATTATCAGTGAAATTTTAAATATTAAAAAGACAATTGAAAAAGAAGTAGAAAAAAAATATGCGGACGCGAAAGGCACGAAAAAAAAGTTTAGGAGTTTATCTTTACTAATTTTCTTTTTATTAGGAATTAGTCTTTTTCAAATCAAACCCACCAATGCCTATTTTTCTGATGTAGTGGTAATTTCCGGCATTACTTTTTCAATGGCAAGTGATTGGACCCCACCGAGATCCAGCGTGGACAATCAGCCGGATTATCAAAATACCAGTAGTTTTGAAGTGAATTATACTGCTTCCGATAGTTTAAGTAATATTGCCGAAGTGAAGCTTTATTATTCTTTTAATGATGGTAGTTGGCTGTATTTTGGTTCGGTTTTTCCGGGAACAAACCCGGCCAGCGGCAGTTTTTCTTTCACCTCGCCAGACGGTGATGGGTTTTATGAATTTAAGACCGTCGCTATTGATCAAGCCGGAAACGAGGAAGACGAAGACAGTAATGGAGTTGGTGACTCGCAACAATTGGGTTCGCTTTTTGCCGATGCCTCAACGGTAGTTGATACTACCCCACCGGTAACGATGCTTTCCACTTCTGATACAATGGCGGTTGCCAATGAACTTTTGTACAACGGTGGATTCGAAAATGGAAATTTAGATGGTTGGATAGCTTCCTCAAGTGGCAGCGATCATCAGGTGACAACCGAAGATAAAAAGACAGGTGTTTATTCTGCCCTGATTGGCTTTAAAACCGCTGCCCCTTCAGCCGAGCCGGCTTTTGATTCAATTAAACAAAATATTTCTTTGCCCTCATGGATTACCTCAACTTTATCTTTCTGGTACCGGCTGATGACGAGTACAAATGTGAGTGGGGGATTTTTTGATGCTCT
The DNA here is from genome assembly GCA_049700235.1 of Microgenomates group bacterium. Classification (GTDB taxonomy): domain Bacteria; phylum Patescibacteriota; class Microgenomatia; order PFEM01; family JBNASD01; genus JBNAVS01. The sequence goes on along the minus strand of JBNAVS010000005.1, from coordinate 9,800 downwards.
TATTCTTCCTCCCGTAGGCGAACCTTTCAAAATTGCCCATGATGGTTGGGACGATCCGGAAGTTTTTGATACTGATTTGGGATGGAAAAATGTGACATATCAGCTAAATGGTTTAGAGGGAAAGGATGTTGGAATAGAATTTAAGGTAACTCAACCCTATAAAGATTATAAAACCTGGGTTTATTTAGATGATGTTAAACTAACAGCGGCCACAAATTTGGCGACTACCACCACTCAACTTTTCCTATCAGGGAACGATGGTGGGGGCTCAAACAATTTAAACATTACTTATATCCTCGATGATAATCCACCCGCCGCTTATCCTGGAGGTCCGATTACTTTGGGTACTCCCGGAGAACATACTCTTAAATATTTTTCCACCGATGAGGCGGGAAATAGTGAAACTCCTAAGCAGGCAACGATTAGCGCGACAGCGGCACCGGTTGATTTTGGAGTGGTGTTAAATGAATTTTTGCCGAATCCAGCTGGTGATGATGATGCCCCCAAACCTAATGGAGAGTGGGTGAAGCTTTATAACAATTCCGCACTCCCAGTCGACGTTAACGGTTGGGTGCTTTATGATGCTTATGACGCTCACGAGTTAGTAATCAGTGTTTCTAATTCTGATAATGATGGTAATCCTTCAGATGAAGGTGAGACGATTGTTCCTGTCGGTGGAATCTTGACCGTTTATCGAGATGGCGATGGTGATTTTGAGTTGAACAATACAGGCGGGGATACTATTAGACTTTATAATGCCCCCATTGGTTCTGGTGGGGTGTTAGTTGATTCATTTACTTATAAAATTAATGCCAGCGAAAGCAAATCATTTAAGCGACAACCGGATGGAACCGGCGGTTGGAAAGATCCTGAAGTGGAACCAGTGGTTGATTTTTATCTTCAGCCAGATAAAGCGGCGGTTGGGTTTAAAATTAGCGGTATTGAGCAATATCAAACACTAAGCTATGAGATCTCTTATCAAGCCGGTGATAAACAGGAGGGTATTATGGGAAGCATTAATCTTGCGGGCGAAAACGAAATCATTAGAGAGGGTTTTACTTTGGGAACTTGTTCGGCTGGAGGGACTTGTGTTTATCATTCGGGGATTGACGTTATCCACCTTAAAATTACCCTTGAAAATTCTAACAGCAAGACAGTTTTAGAGAAAGAGATAAATTATTAAAATGAAGAAAATATTACTATTTTTCGCATTTCTTTTCGCATTTTTTGCGTCTGCGTCTTTCGCGTTTGCAGCTGATTTGAATATAGATTGTCCGGCGCCGCCAACGGCTTGTTCAAAGACTGGAGCCGACCCATTATTTAGCAGTGCTACTGATGGTTATTGGTATCCGGGAAGAATTTTGACTAAGACAATTAATTTTAAAAATTCCGGCCCGGAAACGCGAGAAATGGCGATTAAAGGGGCAAGAACTTCAGGGGTTAGTATTTTGGAAAATGTCATGCATATCAGCATTGTTGGGGGGACAACGGTAATTTGGAGTGGATCGGTAGCCGATTTTTATGGCCAAGAGAAAATTGGAATGGGGATTTTTGCTCCCGGAGCAGATTTTGATTACGATTTTACAGTTTCGATGTCCTCCGGAGCTGATGATAATTATCAAAACAGAGAAACGGTTTTTGATTTAATCTTGGGTTTTTGGGGAGAACCAATACCAACACCTACCCCAACGACTACACCTGTACCTACCCCAACTTCAGCGCCAGGGGCAGTTTTGGGAGCAGGTGTTTCGGCGCCGGTTTGTACTGATGCCAAACCTGGGATACCAACTGGTTTTACTGCCATTGCCGGACCAGGAGCAGGTGAGGTGACTTTGTCGTGGATACCACCAGCACTACCTTATACTTATTTTTTAATTGCCTATTCTGATAGTCCCTCTTGGCCGCCTAAATGGGGAAATCCGAATGTTAGTAATGTGACTTCTTATACTGTTTCTGGCTTGGGCAGTGGGACTTATTGGTTTTGGTTAAGAGCGGGTAATGGGTGTATGCCGGGGGATTTTACAGGACCGATAAGTCCAGGAGCGATTGCCGGGGTTACTGCCGGTGGAGTGGCACCAGGATTTTTACCAGGTGTTTTGGGAGAAAAAACGCCGGGAGAAATTACTGAAGCCCAATCGACCAAAGCCGGAGAAGTAGCGGGAGTCGAAGAAAAGCCAAAAGCAACTTATCATTGGTGGCTGATTTTACCCATTTTAGTTGGTGGTCTTTTTGGAGGAGCGTATCTTTACCGTCGGTTTTTTCCCAAAAAATGATCTCTTCTTTTATAACCCAGGGTCAAAAGAAGTAATATTGCCAATCCTATTAGGAGAAGAACAATATTTTCTGCTTTATTGAATCCCTGGGCGGCATTAAGATAGGTTTCGCCAAAAAGCCAGCCTAAGAATCCTAAAATTATTCCCCTTACCGCCAGCCCCAAAAAAGTATAAAGATAAAACTGGTGGAGGGGGATTCGGATTGCCCCGCAGGTAGCCGAGACTAACACCGAGGGGACTACCGGAATTGCCATCAAAGTGAAAATAATTAGCTCATCGGTTGGCTTGCCCCTGAAAAATTTTTTCTTAAGAGTTTGAATATCATTCCAGTTAAAGCCAAAAAAATTTTCAAACCGGTTAATTAGATAAAAAGCTCCCTTGTAGGCAATTAAAAAAGCCATCGTTGCTCCCAAGGTTGAACCTAAAGAGAAAGGAAGAGCGACTTTAAAAATTACATCTTTAAAAACTTCCAGGGAGAAAACCTCTTTTCTTACCAAAAAAAATCCTCCACCCATCGGCACTATGGGTGAAGGAATAGGGACAACGATTTGCTCCAAAATTCCGGCGCCGAAAATTCCCCAAAAACCAAAACGTTGAATAATTTGGGTAGTGGTATTAATAAGGCTTTCCAACACAAACTTGATTATATTAAAAAATCTTGTTGACAACAAGGCGAAGTGCTATTATTAAAATATGAGCTTGTTTGAGTGGGTTGTTCATTTGTTTATTCCTCGGGCGACGAACAATCATAAGGCACGAATTTTACATCCCGCCTCTTTGTCAGTGATTGTTGCTCTTTTTTTAACTGGTCAGTTTTTTTTGAATTTTTTCACTTTGGTTTCCCCCTCCGTTTTGGGTTATGCCTCAAACATTACCCCTGAAAAAGTGATAGAGTTAACTAACCAAAAGCGGGCCGAACAAGGATTGGAGCCCTTAACCGTAAATGATTTACTTAATGAAGTTGCCAAAAGAAAAGCCAGCGATATGTTTGCTTTTAATTATTGGGCGCATACCTCCCCTTCTGGACGCGACCCTTGGTCTTTTTTCAAGGAGGTTGGTTATAAATATATTTATGCCGGAGAAAACCTAGCAAGGGATTTTATGGATTCCCAGGGAGTGGTTGAGGCTTGGATGAATTCGCCGACACATAAAGACAATATTGTTAATCCTAATTATAAAGAAATTGGAGTGGCGGTTGTTAATGGAACTTTAAACGGAGTGGAAACGACATTGGTCGTCCAGGTTTTTGGGACACCCGCACCGGTGCCAGTAGCTAAGGCCGAGCAAAAAGGACCAGCAACGATTACGCGGTTGGTTCCCCGGTTGGGAGAGGCCTCGGTAACTGAGGAAAAAACGCCCTTGACTTCAGTGGCCCTAGCTCAGGCAGGAAACGAAACTTCCTCTCCTCCTTTATTTTCTCCTTTTTGGCTGACCAAAACAATTGCCATCTTTTTACTGGGAATAGTTTTAGGAGCCTTGGTTTTGGACGCAATTTTGGTGGCCCAGAAAAGAGTAGTTAGACTTTCCAGCCGGAACATTGTTCATTTATTATTTATCGGCACCTTGCTTTTGGCAATAATTTTAACGACACCAGGAGCGATATTATAGCGAGATAGAAATATAAAAATGAAGGAAGTGAAACATTATTTAGGTTTACTGGCGATTTTGGCGGTTGGTTTTGGCTTGTATTGGATGTTTAATTTCAATCGCCAAGTCCAGGTTTGGATTACCATAGGTATGGGTTGTGTTTATGTTTTATGGGGGATGATTTATCACGCTTTGCGCCGGGAGCTTTACTTACGGATTATTTTAGAATATCTTTTAGTTGCCGGGTTGGCTTGCACCGTGGTTATCTTTTTACTCTTACGTTAGTCACCTTTGATTACTGCCAGGGGTTCAAGGCGGCAGACTTTTTTGGTTAAACCGGCCTCAACTAGGGTTTCAACAACCAAATCGATATCTTTATACGCCTGAGGAGCCTCATCGACGATTTTATGAAATGGCATATTGTAAATAATTGTTCCCATTTTTTGTTCGAAATCCTCTTTTTTGATAGTTCTAATGGCTTCTCCGCGACTCATTGTCCGACCCGCCCCATGGTTAATTGAGTAAAAAGTTTGTACAGCGGAAGGGAGGCCGACCATCACATAAGAAGCTGTTCCCATACTTCCGGGAACAATTGCCGGTTGGCCAGTTTCTTTAAATTTTTCTGGCAAAAGTGGATGGCCGGCGGGTAAGGCTCTTGTTGCTCCTTTTCGATGAACCAAAACTTTTTTACCCTGATGCTCCTCCCATTTGGCAATATTGTGAGCAACATCATACAAGAGGGTGAGTTGTGAGTTGTGAGTTGTGAGAATTTCAGAGAAGGCTTGGCGGACAAAGTGAGTAATCAATTGCCTATTGGCAAAAGCAAAATTAACACAGCCGGCCATGGCTGAAAGGTAGGCTGCTCCGGTAGGCGAGTCAGCTGGTAAAGAGGCTAAATTTCTAACTGGAGCTTTAATGCCATATTTATGTTCTTCTTGGAAAAATCGCTGTGTATAATCTAAACAGGTTTGATGACCTAAAGCCCGAGAGCCGGTGTGAATCATGACACAAATCTGACCTTCAAAAAGCCCCCATTTTTTAGCTAAATCAGGGTCAAAAATTTTTTTTAAAACTTGAATTTCAATAAAATGATTGCCGGAACCTAAAGTGCCCAGTTCTTTTTCCGCTCGTTTGATTGCCCGAGGTGAAAGATAGCGTAAATCAGCCCCAGAAAGACAGCCATTTTCCTCGATTGACTCAATATCAGCAGGAGTGGCAAAACCGTTTTTTACCAAAGCTCGAGCACCTTGGGTAATAATCTGGGCAAAAGAAATTTTCCCAAGTTGTTGGCGGTGCTTTCCTCCCAGACCGATCGGCACCTCCCGCTCGATTTTATGAATTAAAAGTCGAAGAATTTCCGGAGAAAAATTCTTTGGGTCGTACTTTAATTTACTAGTCAGCAAGCGAACCCCGCAGTTGATATCCATTCCTACCGCTCCTGAAGAGACTAATCCATCTGTTGCCATTACTCCGCCAATCGGTAAACCAAATCCTTCATGAACATCAGGCATCGCCACAACCGGAGAGATAACTTTTGGCAGGGAAGCGGATTGGATAAGTTGAAGTAAAGACTGATCGCGATAAATTTGGTCCAAAAGCTCTTTTTTGGCGTAAATAATCGCCTCTGCCCGCATTTCCGGCTGTGTTTGGACTTGCCAACAATTTACCCCAATTTTTTTGAGTTTAATTTCCATAGTTTATATTTTATCACAAATATGGTAAAATCACTTTCATGAGAGGTGATGTTTTTATTAGCCCTACTAAAGGAAAGATGACCATCGAAGAAATGGTAAGAGATTTAGTGGATTTTATGAGAAAGGAGCCTGATTATTTTTATCGACTGGTAATTGGTACTGATTCTAAAACAGGCAAACCTGATGCCCGGAAGCCGGTTGATTTTGTGACCGCGGTGGTTATTCACCGGAAAGATAAAGGTGGCCGGTATTTCTGGCAAAAAACTAAAATTGATAAAATTGGCAGCTTGCGCGACAAAATTTATACCGAAACCTTGCTTTCAATCCAGCTGGCGGAAAAATTGGTTCCTGATTTAACCAAAAGGCTTAACGGTGAAAAATATAAATTGGAGATTCATATTGACGTGGGCGATGTTGGGCCGACAAGGGAGATGATTAGAGAGGTTGTGGGAATGGTTACCGGTAATGGTTTTACCGCTAAAACCAAACCAGAGTCCTATGGAGCCTTTGTTGTGGCGGATAAACACACTTAGGTAAAATTCCAAATTTCAAATTACAAATTCCAAAAAATTTGATATAATCCTTCCTATGAAGGGAGTTGTGTTAGCCGGAGGATTAGGGACACGACTTTATCCGTTAACTTTTGCTACTAATAAACATCTTCTTCCTGTTTTTGGCAAACCGATGGTTTTTTATCCGATTGAAACTTTAATTCGGGCGGGAATTAAAGAGATTTTGGTGGTTACCAGCGGTCCCATGCAGGTCATTTTCTAAGGGTTTTAAAAAATGGAAAGGAATTGGGCGTTGGACATTTAGAATATGCTTATCAAGAAGGAGAAGGAGGAATTGCCGAGGCCCTATCTTTAGCTGAAGATTTTGCCGATGGTGGTCCGGTAACCGTAATTTTAGGGGATAATACTACTGACGCAGATATTGGTCCGGCAGTTTGGCGATTTAAAGAGGGGGCGGTAATTTTTTTAAAGAAAGTTCCTGATCCCCAGCGTTTTGGGGTGCCGGTTTTTGATAATAAAAACCCTAAAAAGATTATTAAAATTGAGGAAAAGCCCAAAAAACCAAAATCTTCATATGCGGTTACCGGTCTTTACATCTACGATAATCAGGTTTTTGATTTTATTAGAAGGTGTAAGCCTTCTGCCCGGGGAGAACTGGAGATAACCGATGTTAATAATTTTTATATTAAGGCAGGAAAATTAAGATGGGAAGAGTTAAAGGGATATTGGCTTGATGCGGGAACTTTTGAGACTTTGTTTTTGGCTAACAAGTATTGGGCGGCCAAAAAAGGAGTTAAATGAAACTTTTAGTTACCGGTGGAGCGGGATTTATTGGTTCAAATTTTATTAGATATTGGCTTAAAAAATACCCCAAAGATAAAATTATTAATTTTGATAAACTTACTTACGCCGGAAACTTAGAAAATCTCCGCGATATTGAAAACAATCCCAATTATGAATTTGTTAAGGGGGATATTTGTAATGGAAGGTTAATTGACCGGTTAACTAAGGATATCGATGTTGTCTGCCATTTCGCTGCTGAAAGTCATGTAGACCGCTCGATTTTGGGGCCACAGGTTTTTATTAAGACGAATGTTTTAGGCACCCAAGTTCTTTTAGATGCTAGTTTGCGCCATAAAATTGAAAGATTTCATCATATCTCAACTGACGAAGTTTTCGGAGCTTTACCCCTAGGTTCTAAAAAGAAATTTAACGAAAATTCTCCTTTTCGCCCAAACTCTCCTTATGCCGCCTCAAAAGCAGCGGCTGATTGCTTGGTAAGAGCCTATTTTAAAACCTATGGCCTGCCGATTACAATTACCAACTGTTCTAATAATTTTGGTCCTTATCAGTTTCCAGAAAAACTTATTCCCTTGGCAATTACTAATCTTTTGGAAGGAAAAAAAGTCCCAATTTATGGAGATGGGCTTTATGTCAGAGATTGGCTTTATGTTGAGGACCATTGCCGGGCAATTGATTTGGTAATTAAAAAAGGAAAAGCGGGAGAGACTTATTGTGTTGGGGGAATGACAAAAGATATTTCTAATCTTGAAGTGATTAAAAAAATTTGCCAGATTATGGGGAAAAATTTTAAAGACTCGGTAGAGTTTGTAAAAGATCGTCCAGCCCATGATAGACGGTATGCGGTTGATTGGAGAAAAATTAAAAATGAACTTGGTTGGGAACCCAAATATGATTTCGATACTTGGTTAGAGAAAACAGTAAAATGGTACAAAGAAAATGAGTGGTGGTGGAGGCCGTTAAAAGAAAAACAAAAGAAGTATTTTAAAAAGCAATATGGAAAAGTTTAAATAATTAAATTAATTTCTTTAATTAATTAAAGTAAATCTGGCCTCATTTTTTTTGTCAATTCTTCGGCTTTCTTTTTTCGCCATTCGGCGATTTTTTTATGATTGCCGGATAAAAGAATTTTCGGAACTTTCCAACCTTTAAAATTTTCCGGTCGGGTGTATTGAGGATATTCTAATAATTGAGAATTATCCAATTGCGAATTGCGAATTGCGAATGATTCCGTTGTTATGGCTTCTGGTTTCTCCAAAACGCCGGGAATTAAACGAACAACAGCATCAACAATTACCATTGCTGGCAATTCACCACCAGTCAAAACATAATCACCGATGGAGATCGTTTCGTCTGTAAGATGCTCTCGGACTCGTTCATCAATACCCTCGTAATGACCACAGATAAAAATTAAATGCTTTTCTTTAGCGAGCTTTCGCGCCATTTTTTGATTAAAAACTTCCCCCCGAGGATCCAATAAAATTACTTTTGACTTTTGACTTTTAGCTTTTGACTTTAGTTCTTTTAAAGCACGATCGATCGGTTCAATCATCATAATCATTCCCGTCCCTCCGCCATAAGGCCGGTCGTCAACAGTTCCTCGTTTGTCAACTGCCCATTTTCTTAAGTTGTGGATATTGATTTGGACTAAACCTTTGGTTTGGGCCCTTTTAATGATTGATTCTCCAAAAGGCCCCTTAAACATTTCCGGAAAAATTGTTAAAATGTCTATTCTCATTGTTAGTTATTTTATCATATGCTAAAATGAAAAATATGAATATCACTGTTGTTGGGGCAGGCTATGTTGGGTTGACATTGGCGGCGGTTTTGGCAGATTTTGGTCATAAAGTTTGGGTGGTCAGAAAAGATAAGGAGAAAAATGAGGCTTTGAAAAAAGGCAAAATTCATTTTTTTGAACCGGGATTGGAAGCGTTGGTTAAGAAAAATCTTAAAACCGGTCGACTTTTGCCAACGACTGAATATTCCCAGTCAATTCCCTTTTCAGATCTTGTTGTTATTGCCGTGGGGACTCCTTCTTTGCTAAGTGGAGCAGTAGATCTTTCTCAAGTTTTTGAGGCCGCTAAAGAGATTGGAAAAAATTTTTCCCCAAAATATACTGTCGTGGTTAATAAAAGTACGGTACCCCCTGGAACGACTAAAAAAGTTGTCAAAATAATTAAAAGATATAAAACCGCCAAGGCTAATTTCGATATTGCCTTTTGCCCGGAGTTTTTAAGAGAGGGGACAGCCCTGAAAGATACAAAACATCCAGACAGGGTGGTTATTGGGACAGAAAGTCTAAAAGCAGCGCAAATTCTTAAAAAATTACATCAAAAATTCAAAGCCCCAATTTTGCTAACCAAAATCGAAAGCGCTGAGCTAATCAAATATGCTGCTAATTCATATTTGGCTTTGCGGATTGTTTTTGCCAACCAGATTGCTGATTTGTGCGAAAAAAGCGGAGCGGATATTAAGGAAGTAATTAAGGGGATAGGCATGGATAAAAGAATTGGTTTGCATTATTGGTATCCAGGTTTGGGATATGGAGGAAGTTGTTTTCCGAAAGATGTAGCCGCCTTGGCTGCTTTTGCCAAACAGAAAAAAATCCGTGGTTCTCTTTTTGAAACCATGGATAAGTTGAATAAAAAAAGAATTGGTCAAATAGTAGAGAAATTGGAAGATGCTTTTGGTTCTTTTGCTGGTAAAAAAATAGGGGTTTTTGGTTTGGCCTGTAAGCAGGGGACTGACGATGTCCGTGAATCTCCAGCAATAAAAGTAATTGAAATTCTAAAAAAGAAAAAGGCAAAAATTACTGCTTATGACCCGTTGGCAATGGAGAATGCCAAAAGGGTTTTAAGTGGAGTGGATTTTTCTAAAGAACCTTATGGAGTAGCTAAAGAGGCGGATTGTTTGTTAATTTTGACTGATTGGCC
>JBNAVS010000004.1:0-16989 GCA_049700235.1 Microgenomates group bacterium | reverse complement strand
AAATCTGGATTTTATAATTCCCAATACGAATGGATTGCCTTTACCGATGCCGATGGCCAATTTGACTTTTCGGAAATTACTAAGTTTTTTGAAAAACAAATGCAAACGAATGCTGATTTAGTGATTGGTTATTATTTAAAACGAGCCGTTCCTTTTTATCGGATTTGGGGTTCAAAATTATGGGAGTTGGCTGTTTTTTTGCTTTTTGGATTGAAAGTTAGGGATATTGATTGCGGATTCAAACTTTTGCGTAAGGAGGTAATTGACGAGATTCCCCGTTTGGAGGCCGAAAGAGGCCCATTTATTTCCAGTGAGCTTTTGATTAAAGCAAAAAAGAAGGGGTTTAAAATTGTCGAGGTGGGCGTTCATCACTATCCCCGAAAGGCGGGAAAAGCGACTGGCGCGAGCCTAAAAGTAATTTTAAGTGGGTTTAAAGATTTAATAAGATTAAAGAGAAAATTAGCCAGAATTTCATGAGTAAACCATATTTATCAGTGGTAATTCCCTGTTTCAACGAGGAAAAAAACCTCAAAAGAGGGGTTTTGGAAGAGGTTAATGATTATCTTGAAAACCAAAAATATACCAGTGAAGTAATTGTTTCCGATGATGGTTCGACTGATGGAGGCAAAAAAATAATAAAAAAATTTGTTGCTCTTCATCCCCGCTTCCGGCTTTTGGAGAATCCTCATTTAGGCAAGCCTTTCGCAGTGAAATCCGGAGTTATGGCGGCCGAAGGAAAAATAGTCTTGTTTACTGATATGGATCAGTCTACCCCAATTAATCAACTGGAAAAACTTTTAATCTTTTTTCAAAAGGGATACGATATTGTCATCGGCTCCCGCGGCCAGAGCCGGCAGGGCTTTCCCCTTTTTCGGCGTTTGGCTTCGACTATCTTCCGACTGGCTCGGCAGGCATTACTTTTAAGAAATATTGTTGATACTCAATGCGGGTTTAAGGCATTTAGAAACGAAGTAGCTAAGGATTTGTTTTCCAGGCTTTTGATTTTTAAAAAATCTAAAAAAGTCAAAGGTTGGCGAGTGGGGGCCTTCGATGTTGAGCTTTTGTTTATTGCCCAAAAACGAGGTTATAGGATTGCTGAAGTTCCGGTGGAATGGCAGGATAAGGATATTGCCCAGGGGAAACAAAGAAAATTTTTTAAAGAGTCCTGGGAAATGTTTAAAGAAATTTTGCAGGTTAAACTAAACGATTTGCGAGGTTTTTACAAATAAGGGGTCCAGTCGGCAATTGGGGCAGTGTTGTGGGTAATAAAGTTGATGGCATAAAGATAAATTCCGGCTAAAACTACCCAAAAAGCAATTTTAAATTCTTTTTTCTCCAAAAAATCAGAAAAAGCAATTAAGGCAAATGGAGCCAAAGGAAGGGAATATCTTGAAAGGTCGCGGTGGGCAATAAACAAAGTAGCGGTATAAAAAATCCCAGCAAAGGTTGCCAAATCGAATTGTTTTAGTTTGATTAATTGGACTACTGTTAAGGCACCTAAAAGATAAATATAAATCATGTCTTCAAGCCAAAAATCTCCCAACCAAGGTTTCCCGGTATTAAACGATTGGAAAGGAGGGAAAACTAAATGAAAATTATCACCGGAATGAAAATAAGCAAGAAAATCTCCTGTTTGGAAAAGGTAAAAAATAAAAACTCCCAAAGCAGAAAGAGGAATTAATAAAAGTGGATAGACTTCCCAAGGAATTTTTTTGGTTTTTAGACCTCTAACAAAGATAATAATTCCGTAGGTAACGAACAAAAGAATTCCTGGGGATTTGGTAATTTGGGCTAAGGCGCCAAAAATTCCTGCCAGCCACCATTTTTTAAGGCGGAAGAAATAAAAGGAAGCCAAAATAGCAAAAATGAAAAGGGGTTCGGGTGAACCGACACTCCTTACTACTAGAAATCTTGCAGGAAGAAATAAAAATATTGTCGTTAGCCACAAAGGTTGGGGAGAAAGATTAAATTTTTTCACAAAAAGATAAAAAACAGTGGAGGCAAGAATAGTGGTTAAAAGAGCAGAAATCAACATTGCCCAAGTTCCAGGAAGAAAAAGATCCAGCAATCTGATTAATGCTGGATAGCCAGGAAAATGGGAAGGATAATATTCGGGGGGTGAAGGAAGAGCAAAATGTTTTTCAATTAAGTCTTTATTATACCAAGTTTTGGCGACAACAATATAGTTCGGACCATCATAATTAGCAAAAACTTTTAAGAATTGATTCTTGAACGAAAATGGTAGCCAAACCAACAGGGTAGAAAAAATAACAAGAAAAGTAATAATGACCAACTCTTTTTTTGTTTTCATTAGTTTTTATTTTATGATATCACAAAATTCTTGTATGGTATACTTAAAAAGATGAAGTTTTTTAAAAAAACAAAAAAAATTGAGTTGGTTTTGGTTTTTTTAATCTTGCTATTAGCGTCTTTTTTAAGATTTTATCGAATTGCTGATTATATGATTTTTTTGGGGGATGAGGGCCGGGATGTACTGATTGTTAAAAGAATGATTGTCGATCGTAAATTTACTTTATTAGGTCCCATAGCGAGTATTGCTCCTTTTCATTTGGGTCCGTTTTATTATTATCTGATGGTTCCTTTTTTGTGGCTTTTTAATTTAAATCCGGTTGGGCCAGCGGTAATGGTTGCTTTATTTGGGGTGGCAACAGTTTTTTTAATTTATTTGGTAGGGAGAGACTTTTTTAATTACAAAGTAGGTTTGTTGGCTTCTTTCTTTTATGCTATTTCTCCGTTGGTAATTGTCCATTCTCGTTCTTCTTGGAATCCCAATGTAGTACCCTTTTTCTCTTTACTAGTAATTTATTTTGTGAAAAAAGCAGAGGAAAAAAAAGATTCTTGGTGGTGGCTGGGAATAATTGGTTTTTTACTAGGGATTAACCTTCAACTTCACTATATTTGTGTATTTTTAATTGCTATTGTAGGAATTTATTTTTTAATTTTTATGCCCCAAAGAAAAAAAGTGATTTTTTATTTTTATCTTTGGGGAGGATTTATTTTGGGTTGGTTACCATTTTTGGCCTTTGAAGTTCGTCATAGTTTTGTAAACATTAAAAATCTTTATTGGTTTTTGGGTTCTGGACAAAAAATAGGGGTTGGGGGAAGTTTTTGGGGAATAGTAAAAGATGTTTTTGTAAGAAGTTTTAATGATTTAGTAGTGGCGAAAAGCCCTGTGTTGCTGAAAATGTTGATTTTTTCTTTTGTTTTTTTAATTTGGGAAATAGCAAAAGATAGAAAAAATTTTAAAACTTATACTTTGCTCCTTTTATGGTTTTTTGGGGGAATTTTTCTTTTTGGATTTTTCAAGGGGACAATTTACACTTATTATTTAGTTTTTATGTTTCCAGCGCCATTCTTAATTGTTGGTTTGATATTGGAAAAAATAAGTAAAATTAAGAAGGTGGGGTGGATAATCGCTAGTTTAATGTTTTTAGTTTTAGCCTGGGCCAATATAAAATCCACTCCTTTAAAGCAAACTCCAAATTATCAACTTAAGCAAACTCAAAAAATTGCAAGATTTATTTTAGAAAAAACCGCGGGAGAGCCTTTTAATTTGGGATTAATTTCAGATAGAAATACTGATTTTGCCTATCGATATTTTTTAGAAATTTGGGGAAAACCGGCAAAAGTAATTGAACCGCCGCAGGCAGATCCAGAAAGAAAAACGGTTACCTCCCAACTTTTTGTGATATGTGAGAAAAAAGATTGTCAGCCAATAGGACATCCTTTATGGGAAATTGCTGGATTTGGAATGGCAAAAAAAGAAGCCGAATGGGAAGTTGAGGGAATTAAGGTTTATAAATTAATTCATCTTGAGTCTTAAATGAAAGTAAAAAAAGTTAGACTTGGTAAAAAGGAAATTATTTTTGGAAGCTTATTAATAATTCTTTTTTTAATCTCCAGACTTATAAATCTAACCGTTTTGCCTATCTTTTGTGATGAAGCCATTTATATTAGGTGGGCCCAAATAATAAAGTCAGTTCCGGAATTAAAATTTATTCCTTTATCAGATGGGAAGCAACCCCTTTTTATGTGGTTGATGATTCCCTTTTTAAAAATTTTTTCCGATCCTTTGTTTGCCGGAAGATCTGTTTCGGTTTTGGCCGGTTTTGGCTCTTTGGTGGGAGTTTTTTTGCTTTCTTTACTTTTGTTTGGGTCTAAAAAGACTGCTTTTTTGGGTAGTTTGATTTATACTGTTTTGCCTTATACTTTGTTTTTTGACCGGATGGCACTGGTAGATAGTTTACTTGTGGCGTTGGGAATTTGGGTTTTAGTGTTGGGAATTTTGGTGGTTAAGAATCTTCAAATTAAAACAGCCGTTTTTTGTGGAATAATTTTAGGATTAGCCCTCCTTACTAAATCACCGGCAGTATTTTTTGCCTTACTTTTACCTCTAACAGGGATTTTAATTGAAAAAATCAATTTTAAAAATTTAATTAAATTAGGCTTTTTATGGTTAGTGGTTTTTATAATTGGTTTTGGAATTTACAATCTTTTGCGTTTGTCTCCTCAGTTTTATATGATTGGGTTGCGAAATAAAGATTATGTTTTTAGTTTAAAAGAAGTTTTATCTCATCCTCATGACCCAATAATTGTCCATCTTAAAGATGTGGTAAATTGGTTTCCCAATTTATTTACTTGGCCGATTTTAATTTTGGCTATTTTGGGAGTTTTTTGGGGATTGATAAAAAAGCTTAAAGAGGCTTTAGTTTTGGTGGGGTGGTGTTTGATTCCTTTAATTGTTCAGTCTTTTGTGGCTAAAGTTTTTAATTCTCGTTATCTTCTTTTTACTATTTTTCCTTTAATTGTTTTTGGAGGATTGGCATTAGATAAATTTTTGAGTTTTTTTAAATCAAAATTTATTAAAACCGGAATTATTTTAATTATTTTTTTGTTTGCCTTAAAGTATGATTTTTTTCTTTTAACGTCTCCTCAAGATGCTCCCTTAACTTATGAAATGCGAAAAGGCTATCTTTCTGAATGGACTTCAGGTTGGGGAATAAAAGAGGTAAAAAATTATCTTTTGAAGATTTTAAAGGAAGAAAAAGAAGTAGTGGTGGGAACAGAAGGTTTTTGGGGAACTTTGCCTGATGGATTGCAGATTTATTTTGATAAAGAATCAAAAATTAAAATTTTAGGAGTTGGCTTGGGGTTTAGGGAAATTCCTAAACCACTTAAGGAGGCTGCCATAAACAAAATTCCAACATTTTTGGTAGGCAATTTATCGAGGTTGGGCATTGGAGAGAAAGAGGGTTTAGAAGTAGTTTTGGAAATTCCCAAACCAGTAAGTCCTGAAGATTTTCAGGATTATTTAGTTTTGTATCGGCTGAAATGAAAAAAATATTTTTTTGGATCTTGGTGGGTTTAACCGGTTTTATTTTTTTAAGAGAAATATATTTACACAAAGAGCTTTATTTTTCCTCTTATGATTCTTTATATTGGGAGGAGCGTTATTTGAATTCTCAATGGGTAAAAGGTTGGGAAGCCAAGGAAAAAATGGGAGACGCTGAACTTTATGCTTATGCTGGTTGGCGCCAAATTAAAGGCGATGACCCAACAAAAATTAATCCAGAAGTTCCACCTTTCGGAAAATATTTAATTGGTTTCTCAATTATCATTTTTGGCAATCCTTATGTTTTATCCCTGATATTGGGATTTTTATATTTATGGGTGATTTTTATTTTAGGAAGAAGGATACTTGGCAGCAATACTTTAACCATGATTTCTCTTCTTCTTTTTACCCTTGACCCTCTTTTTAGAGAAAACTTAAGTACCAGTATGCTGGATTTACCGTTTTCTTTGTTTATTTCCTTGGCCTTTTTGTCTTTACTTAAAGGAAAAGAAAGCAAAATTTTTTATCTTTTAAGTGTGATTTTTTTAGGTTTGGTGGCGGCGACAAAATTTTATTTGGTAGGTTTTGCTTTAGTTGGAGTTTTTTTCTTTTATCTTTTTTTGGTTTTGATTTTTAAAAAGAAAAAAGATGTTTTTTGGTTTTTGAGTTTTTTGCCGTTTTTTGCTTTGATTTATTTTGCTAATTATATAGTTTATTTTCTTTCTGGGCATAATCTTTTGGATTTTAAATATCTTCATTTTTGGATCCGTCATTTTGCCAGGGTTCAGGTGGAAGAATACCCCAAGGGAGAAATATTAAGAATTCTTCTTTTGGGAAAATGGAGAATTTGGTGGGATGGTGGAGGAATTGTAGGAATTGCCAGTTGGCGACCATGGTGGGCGCTAGGTTTTTTAAGTATTTTTCCATCAATTTTCGGAGCAATTTCCAAGAAAAATTTAGAGATTTTACTCCTTTGTCTTTGGCCAGTCTCACTTTTGGTGATCTTTTTTGTGGGTGTTCCTTATCCGAGGTATCTTTTACCAATTTTGCCACCTTTGTATATTCTTCTTTGTTATAATCTAAAAAGACTGATTTTAGAATGGGGAAAATAAAAAGATATAAAACTTTAATTTTTATATTTTTAATTTTTGCTGCTTCTTTTTTTTCTTGGCGTTCTTTAACTTTTCCTGGTTATTTTTCGATGCACGATGATATGCAGTTTATGAGAATTTACCAAATGGATAAGTGTGTTAAAGATGGGCAAATTCCCTGTCGGTGGGTTCCAGATTTGGGTTTTGGTTATGGTTATCCCCTTTTTAACTACTATTCGCCCTTTCCTTATTATTTAGGAGAGATTTTTCATCTTTTGGGGTTTTCTATTATAAATTCGGTTAAAGTCCTTTTTGGCTTGGGATTAGTTTTATCTGCGATTTTTATGTTTTTTTTAGCCCGGGAATTTTGGGGAGATTTGGGGGGGTTGCTTTCGGCCGTCTTTTATATTTACGCTCCCTATCGGGCAGTTGATGTTTATGTTCGAGGAGCAATGGCAGAGCATTGGGGAATGGTTTGGTTTCCTTTAATTTTTTTGGCAGTTTATAAAATAATTAAAGAAGAAAACAAAATTTGGATTTTAATTTTGGGAATTTCTGGGGGTCTTCTTTTTCTTTCTCACAATATTTCCAGTATGATTTTTTCGTTGACGGTAGGAGCTTGGGCCTTATTCTGGTTGTTGTTAGAGAAGAAATTTGGAAAAATTAAGGATTTAATTTTAGGAGGGTTATTGGCGTTGGGGATTTCCGCTTTTTTTGTTTTACCTCTTATTTTTGAAAAAAAATTTGTTCACATAGAAACAATGCTAATGGGTTATTTTAATTATTTGGCTCATTTTGCTGATTTACATCAACTTTTTTTAAGTAATAAATGGGGTTGGGGAGCTTCAGTTTGGGGGCCGGGGGACGAGATGCCGTTTATGATTGGCTATCTTCATTGGGGATTGGTGTTAGCGAATTTTCTTTTTGCTTGCGTTTTTTGGCTTAAGAAAAAAAACAAACTGTTTTTATTTAGTGTTTTTTTAGCAGGTTTTTTTCTTTTAACTGCTTTTATGACTCATTCCCGGTCAACTTTTATCTGGCAAAAAATAAAATTTTTGGAATACTTACAATTTCCTTGGCGGTTTTTAGCTTTAGTTGCTTTTTTTTCTTCATTTTTTTCTGGAGCAATTGCTTGTTTTGCTAAAAATAAAAAAATTAAATCTTTGCTTTTGCTTTTACTGGGAGGAGGAGTGATTTTTTTAAATGCAGGTTATTTCAAGCCGGAGAAGTATTTTTTTGAAGAGAAAGATGAAGACAGGCTTCAAGGGAAAAAATGGCAAGAGTCTTTAAATAATGCAATTTTTGATTATCTACCAATTTACGCCCATTATCCTCCAGGAGAAGAAGCGCCAAAACTTCCTCAAGTAATCTCCGGTAAGGGAGAGATTTTAGATTTTCAAAAAGGAACAAATTGGCAGAAATTTAAGATTAAAGCAGAAGAGCCAAGTAGAGTTCAACTTTCGCTTTATTACTTTCCGGAATGGAAAGTTTGGACAGATGGAAAGGAGACTAAGATAGACTATAATAATTTTTATGGTTTAATTACTTTCGATGTTGCTGAGGGGGAGTATCAAATCAAAGCAAAACTTTTAGATACTCCAATAAGGAAGATGGGGAATACGGTTTCTTTACTAAGTATTTTAATTTTAGGAATAGCTTTTATAAAGAAGAAGGAAAAATGAGAGAAGTAAATGTTGAGGAATTAAATTCTCCGGAGATCAATTTGGCGGAAATAAAACAAAAAGCGGTAAAAGGAGTAGTTACTTTAACAGGAAGAACTTTTTTTCTCCAGTTTATTTCCTTTTTTGGTTTTTTTCTTTTAACTGTTTTTTTAAATCAGGCGGAAATTGGTTTATTTTTTGCTGTTTCTGAATTGGTGGGAATTTTGGGTTATTTTTCTGATATTGGTTTAGCGGCGGCTTTGATTCAGAAAAAAGAGGAACCTAAACTGAAAGAAATTCGCAGTACTTTTACCATTCAACAGAGCCTGGTTCTGTTTTTAGTCTCTCTGATTTTTTTTCTTACTCCCCTTGTGAGGGATTTTTATCATATTTCTCCTGAAGGTATTTGGCTTTTAAGGGCTTTAGTTTTTGGATTTTTTCTTGCTTCTTTAAAAACGATTCCTTCGGTTTTACTTGAGCGTCGGTTGAGATTTGAATTTTTGGTTTTAGTAGAAATAACTGAGACCCTACTTTTTTATTTAATTGCGGTGTTTCTTGCTTGGAGAGGGTTTGGAGTTTTAAGTTATGCTTGGGCGGTTTTGGGAAGGGGAGTAGCGGGGGTGATTTTGATTTATTTAATTTCTCCCTGGAAAATAGGCCTTTCTTTTGATTTTACTTCCTTAAAAGAACTTTTAAGGTTTGGAATTCCTTACCAAGGAAATAGTTTTTTGGCGGTAATTAAGGATAGATTAATGAATGTAATTTTGTGGAAGATAATTGGAGTAGAAGGGGTGGGAATTTTAGGGTGGGCGCAAAAATGGATTCAGGCACCGTTAAGATTTTTTATGGATCCGGTAATGAGAGTTAGTTTTCCAGCTTATTCCAGAATTCAACACGACAAAAAACAACTTTCTTTGGCGATAGAAAAAAGCTTATTTTTTGTCTGTTTGCTAATCCTTCCTATGTTAGTAGGAATGGTGATTTTAATCAAACCCTTAATATTTTTAATCCCAAAATATCAAAAATGGGAGGTGGGAATCCTGGCTTTTAGTTTATATGCAATTAATAGCGCCTGGGCGGCAGTAACTACTCCTTTGACTAATGCCTTAGCCGCAGTGGGAAAAATAAAAACAGTTTTTAAATTAATGATAATGTGGACAGTTTTAACTTGGATTTTTTATCCCCTGCTTGCTTTTAAGTTTGGTTACAATGGAGTGGCTTTAGCCTCGGCTTTAGTGGCTACTAGTTCAATTGTGGCTATTTTGGCTGCTAAAAAAGAAATTGGTTTTAATTTTTTAAAAAGTATTTATCGGCCACTTTTAGCAACCTTAACTATGGGAATAATTTTATATGCTCTTTGTCCGTTTTTCGCTAAAAATATTTTAAGTTTATTAATTTTAGTTTTTATCGGTGGGGGAGTTTATTTTGGAGTAATTTACTTAATTGCCGGAGAAACTTTTATTGAAGAAGTTAAAAGACTTTTAAAAGATATAATTAAAAAATGAAAAAATTTTTTAAAATTGGTAAAGTTTTTCTGGTAATTTTTTCCTTTTGTTTTTTGGCATAAATTAAAACCTCTTGATTTTCATAAACTTTTTCCAGGTTTAATTTAGAAAACATTGTCGAATCGATTGTATCACATTCTTCCTTTCGAAGATAAATAAAATTGATTTTTTCCGAATTTAGAAACGATTCTTTTTGAGAAAAAGAAGTTTTGGGGTCGAAAAATAAGTTAATTTTTTGGAGTCTTTCTTCGGGGTCTATCCCTAAAATTTTTAATTGACCTTCATCAGTAAGATAGGTTTGTCTTGAAGTGTAAGCACTAACATAAGCGGTAGAGCTCCAAACAGAAATTGGCCAGGGTTGGTGGGGATAGTTAAGATATTTCCAGCGGTCGAAGGGCTTGGTGAGGATGATATCATTTGGAGCGGAATTTTGTTTTAAAAAGTTAAGAGCTCCAATTTCTTGATTGCTAACGAGAGCTAAAGGGTTTTTCCCGTAAAATTTGTAAAGATTACCTGCAACAGTGGGTATTGAGAGAAAAATAAAAATAATAACAAAAATAATTTTTTTAAGATTTGATTTGATTGAGGAGGCTAAATTACCGATGCTTATAGCGGCAAAAAAACCAAAGATAAGAAGAAAATACTGCATAAACTGAATTAAATTATAAGCCACTCCTTTTTGAACAAACAAAAGGGGAATGACAAAAGCGGTTGCGGCTGAAAAGCATAAAGTCAACAATATAGGATTTTTAAAAATCGCTTTGGTTAAGAGATTTTTAACAAGATAAAGGAAACCTATTGTTCTGGTTCCTAAATTGCCGATTAAAAAAATCAAAAAAGCCGTTCCCTCAAACTGAAGAATTCTAAACCAAGCGCGGATACCTCCTTTGTTAAGATAAAATTGGCGCCTTAGCTCTAGATCAATCCAGTTGAGTCGGTCCGGAGCAACGACCATTGTTCTTATAAACCACCATGGTTGGAAAATTAAGAAAGATTCTCCTTGTTTGGTAAGCGTTTTAAAAACAGTAAAGTTGGTTAAAGACAACAAAAGGGCTGGTAATAATAGATTCCTATTTTTTTGAAAAACAAAGAAAAACAAAGCGGAGGCAATTAATCCGGCACTTAGAGCTACTCCGGCCGAGACCTTAAAGCCAGCTAAAAAGCCACCAAGAAGAAAAAGGAGAAGAAGTCTTTGATAACTGGGTTTCTGAAGATAATGGTAAAGAGTCAAGAAGAAAGCGGGAAAAAGGATGTAACAAAAGGCATGAGGAGGATTGCCAATGATAGTGTTTCCTTGAGCGGCCCAAAAAATTGTTTCTCCTGCTAAAAATCCTCTTTTTTGGATAAGTAAAACTATATAGCCGAAGCTACCGACAAAATAGCTGAAAAATACTCCCCAAAGACCAATTTTTTTATTGCCCGTCCAGGTAGTTAAAAAAGAATAAGCAGAAAAGCCAATAAGAAAACAAATTAGGAAAGGAAAAAAGCGAAAATATAAGTCCAAAACGCTAAAAAAAGGGAAAAATTTACTAAAACCAGCCATTACCATATCGCTGAAATAGTGGTAATTATAAAGTTTAATTCCGGCGTATAAAGGATTTTGTGGAGGAAAAGATTTTTTGATTGCCTCAATTATAGCCACATGCCAAAGTCCATCATGTCCTTGGGCACTCCAATAAAGATGGCCATTTTTAAAAGAGAAACCGTTGGGAAAACTAATAAATCCTTCAGCAAGAGTTCCTAAAAAAAGCAAAAAAATTAAAAATTTTTCTTTTTTTAATTCTAAGAAAGGTCGGAAGATTTTGGTTTTAAATCTAAAAATAAGATAAAAATCCCAAAGAAAAAGGACAAAAAACAAAAGAAAGTGAATCTTTACCAAAGAGGCAAGAATATAACCGAGAAGGAAAATAATAAAACCAAGACTATAACTTAAAACAATCTGTTCATCTCCTCTTAATTTTGAGGAAATTTTTTTGGCAAAATAAAATCCAGGAAGAAAAAAGATTAAAAAAGAAAGAAAAAGAAATAAAAAAAGGAGCACGATTGTTTTAAAAAGAATTATAATTTCAGAAGGCATTTTAGGTAATTATAATATGCTAAAATAAGAATCACAAAATGGTTTTAAGCTTATTTATTGGATTGGTATTGTTTTTCTTATTTTTGTTCTTTTTCATCTTTGTTCCCGGGGCGGCAATTTTTCACTTCTTCTTTGTTAAAGTCCCCCAAGGCGAAAGATTGACCTTAAGTTTGGGAATTGGAGTAGCTATTTTTACTTTTTTAAGTTTTTGGTTAAATATTTTTCATTTAAGATGGTTGGTTATTATTTATGCTTTTGCCCTTTTAATTTATTTTTTGAGAAAAAAAATTTGGAAAGAATTTATTTTTAAAAAACCAGACAAAATTGGCTTATTACTGGTTTTTTTGGGAGGATTGTTCCAGTCCTCTCTGCTTTTAAAAAGCGGAATAACTCAAAAAGAAGGAATAGTTTTTTGGGGAGTTAATGGTTATGATGGTATTTGGCATGCGGCCTTGATTGCGGAGATAAACCGTGGGTTTCCTTATCAAAACCCAGGATTTGCTGGTTATCTTTTGAAAAATTATCATTTTTTAAGCGATTTGTTTTTGGTTCAAGTTCATTTTTTAACTAAAATTCCGATTTTGGATTTATATTTTCGTTTTTCTCCTTTATTTTTTGCTTTACTTTTGAATGCGTTAGTTTATCTTTTTGCCTTACGTTGGAATAAACACAAATCGGTTGCCTACTGGAGTATTTTTTTTGTTTCTTTTGCTAGTACTTTTGGTTGGCTTTTACCTTTTTTCGGCAAAGGGAGTAATAATTGGGAGACAGCCTTTTGGGGAGCTCCTACTTCTTCGGCTTTTTTAAATCCTCCTTTTGGGGTTTCTTTGGTGATAATTCTGACGGCGTTGATTTTGTTAGATTTATTTTTGGTGAGCAATAACAAAAAGATTATTCCTATTTTGGCGATTATTCTTGGAGGCTTGGTAGGTTTTAAATCTTATGGCGCATTGGTAATTTTTGTTACTTTAGGAATTTTAGGTTTGAGAAAGGTTATAAAGGAAAAGGAAATCTGGTTGCTACTGATACTTTTTTTAAGTGGGGTTATTTCTTTAGGAATTTATTGGAAAAGCAATATTGAAGGAGGAAATTTTTTAATTTGGAAGCCATGGTGGTTTATAAGGACAATGATTGAGGCGTCTGATAGAGTGAATTGGGTAGATTTTGAGATGAGAAGACAAGCCTATCTTTTTTTAGGAGAAAAATATAAAGTTTTTCTATTTGAGGTTTGTGCTTTTTTAATTTTTCTAGTAGGGAATTTAGGGACAAAAGCAGCTGGCCTTCTTTCTTTTCCAAAAATTTTAAAAAGAAATAATTTTTTAGATAAATTTTTAGTGGTTGTTTCTGTTGTTTCTTTTCTGCCAACTTTACTCTTTATTCAAAAAGGAGTAGCTTGGAATACAATTCAATTCTTCTATTATTTTATTTTCTTCTTTTCCTTTTTGGCCGCCTTGGCTGTGTCTGAAATTCTTGAAAAAATTTCTTCTCGATGGTTAAAGTTACTTTTAATTTTTATTTTAATAGGCAGTTCTTTGCCTTCGGCAATTAAAACTTTTTGGTGGTATAATGCTCCTACGCCAACCACAATTTTGGAAAGGAGAGAGAAAGAGGGGTTGGATTTTTTGAGAAAAAATTCACTCCCTCAAAGTATAATCCTTACCTATCCTTATGAAGAAAATAAGAAAAAATGGTTTAGTTCCCCACCGATCCCTTTAACTTATTACAATTCTTCCTATGTCTCATTTTTTTCTAACAGAAGAGTTTTTCTGGAAGACCAAAATGCGGCGAATATATTAGGTTATCCTTTGGAAGAAAGGTTAAGTAAAGTTAAAGAATTTTTTCAGGCCAAAGACAACTCGGCAGGGGAAAATTTTTTACTGAAAGAAGGGATTGATTACATTTATTTGGTTGATGACCAAATGGCGATTTTGGAGCAACGGCTTCCTATAAGTGAAATTTTTAATAATGGAAAAGTTAGAATTTTTAGGGTAAACAAGATAAAATAGAATCAATGAAACCAGATATTACGGCTGTAGTTTTGGCGAAAAACGAAGAAGAAAATCTTCCTCGATGTTTGAAAAGCTTAAATTGGGTAAAAGAAATTATTCTAATTGATGATTATTCAACTGACAAAACAGTAGAAATTGCTAAAAGTTTTGGCGCAAAGGTTTATCAAAGAAAACTAGATAATTTTCAAGAGCAAAGAAATTGGGCTTTAAAAAAGGTAAAAACCTCTTGGGTATTAATGGTTGATCCCGATGAGGAGGTATCGGCTGAAATGAGGCAAGAAATCCTTGAGGTGGTGGAAAAGAATCAATATGATGGTTTTCGTTTTCCTCGGAAAAATATTATTTTTGGTAAATGGATAAAGCATACTGGTTGGTATCCTGATTGGCAGCTTCACCTTTTTAAAACCAAAAAGGGAAGATACGAAGGAAAAGTTCACGAACAGGTGGTTTTAGAAGGAAAAGTAGGAGTTTTGAAAAATCATCTTATTCATTATAATTATCATTCGATTTCGCAGTATCTCCAAAAACTTGATAAATATACCAGCTTAGCGGCAGAAGAAAAAGTAAAAGAAGGATATAAGTTTCATTATCAGGATTTACTAATTAAACCGGCGGAAGAGTTTTTTCGGCGATTTTTTGCCGAAGAAGGATGGAAAGATGGAGTTCATGGGCTGGCTTTATCCTTACTTCAGGCTTTTTCGGAGGGGATTTTGTATTTGAAGATGTGGGAGAGGGAAAATTTTAAAAAAGAACAAACAAAAGATTATCCAAAAATTATGGAAAAAATAGCTAATGATCTTTTTTGGTGGTTAGCTAAAGGTTCTTCGTTAAAAGATAAAGTTCGTTTAAAAATTAAAAGAAAGATTTGAGAAAATGATTAAAGTTGGGATTATAATTCTCCATTACCGAGGAAAAGATTTGACTTTTAAATGTTTCGAGTCACTTGAGAATCTTAAAAAGAATAAATTCTTCTTAATTAAAATTTTGGTGGACAATAATTCCCCTGAACCTTTAGTAGGGTTTAGAAAAAGATTTAAAGATGTGATAGTTTTGAAAAATGCTCAAAATTTAGGTTTTGCGGAGGGGAATAATGTGGGAATGAGATATGCCTTAAAAAATGGGGCTGATTATGTTTTGATTTTGAATAATGATACCACGATTGATAAAAATTTATTAGTTTATTTAATTAAACAATTTAATTTAATTAATCAAAGTGGGATTCTAGGGCCGAAAATTTATTTTGCCCCAGGTTATGAATATCATAAAAATCGCTATAAACCAAACGAGCGGGGAAAAGTTTTCTGGTATGCGGGTGGTTTAATTGATTGGAAAAACGTGTATTGCTCTCATCGAGGAGTGGATGAAGTTGATGGAGGTCAATACGATAAAGTTGAGGAGACAGATTTTGTTTCCGGTTGCGCAATGCTGGTGAAAAGAGAGGTTTTTGAAAAGATAGGGTTGTTTGACCCTTCCTATTTTTTGTATTTAGAAGATGTTGATTTTTGCCAACGGGCAAAAAAGGCAGGATTTAAGGTTGTTTATGTTCCTGAGGGAAAAGTTTGGCATTATAATGCTTCCTCAAGCGAAGTTGGGGGAGCGCTTCACGATTATTTTATTACTCGCAATCGAATGCTTTTTGGGCTAAAATATGCTCCTTGGCGAGCAAAAATAGCTTTAGTTAAAGAAAGCGTTCGTTTGCTTTTTTCCGGTCGTCCTTGGCAAAAAATCGGGATAAAAGATTTTTATTTTCAAAAATTTGGCAAAGGAAGTTGGAAAAGATAAAATAAGCTTATGAGAAATCAAAATTGGTGGCAAAGTTTTAAAAATGCTATAAATGGTTGTGCCTATGCTTTTAAAACCCAGCGAAACTTTAAGGTTCACTTTTTGATTTCTTTGCTGGTTTTGGTTTTTAGCCTCTGGTTGAGGATAAACTTGGATAAGTTTTTATTTCTTTTGTTG
This sequence comes from Microgenomates group bacterium, assembly GCA_049700235.1. Lineage (GTDB taxonomy): Bacteria > Patescibacteriota > Microgenomatia > PFEM01 > JBNASD01 > JBNAVS01. The sequence goes on along the minus strand of JBNAVS010000004.1, from coordinate 1,334 downwards.
GCAATTTTTTTAGGTTTGACAATAGAAATGGCCAATACTGCTTTTGAGAAAACGCTGGATGCGGTAAGCGAAAAATATGATCCCAAAATAAAAATCGCCAAAGATGTTTCTGCAGGGATGATGTTGCTGGTTGCTGGAGGAGTGACGATAGTTGGATTGTTGATACTCCTGCCGCCGTTATTAATTAAACTCGGTCTCAAATGAAAATTAGTCAGTGGTTAAAGCTTCAAAAGGAAGATTTGCTAAAAAGATTTAAAACTTATTCTAGGATTCGCGTTTTGTTTTTTTTCTCCTTGATTTTTGGTTTTTTGGTTTCTTTAATTTCTTTATGGCAAAAGATTTTTGATTTTTCCTTAATTAAATTAGACCAGAAAGTTCAAGACAGCCTTAAAATGGTATCTTTTCCAGTTTTGAATTCTATTTTTAGCTTTGTTACTTTTTTGGGTTCCGAAATTTTTATTATGGTTACCTCTTTAATTTTAATAGCTTTTTTGATTCAAAAAAGAAGAAAAAGAGCGGCGACAGTAACTTTAATTTCTTTGGTAGGAAGCGCGATTTTAATAAGTTTTTTTAAGTCTTTTTTTGGACGAGAAAGGCCAGGAGAATGTCCAAATCATCTTTTAGGAGGTAATTCGAGCTGTTTTTCCTTCCCTTCCGGCCACAGTACCTTAGCCTTTTATTTTTATGGACTGATTACTTATTTAATCATTCGTTTTGGTTTACTGCCGGCAAAAAAGACTTGGTTTGTAGTTGGAGGGGCGGCTGTTTTAGTGGTTTTAATTGCTTTTAGCCGCCTTTATTTAGGGCTTCATTTTTTAAGTGATGTGATTGGGGGATTTCTTTTAGGAGAAGTTTGGTTGACAATGGCAATTTTTTTGATAGATTTTCTTTACTAATATGAAAAAACCAACACTTTCTGTGGTAATCATTGGCAAGAATGCCCAAGATGTTATCAAAGATTGTCTTTCTTCGGTGAAATGGGCAGAAGAAATAGTTTATCTTGATGGAGGTTCGACAGACAAAACATTGGAAATTGTTAAAAAATTTGGAGTGAAAATTAGAAGACAAAAAGAAAAAACTCTTGATTTTGCCGCCTGGCACAATCAAGGAATTGAAGAAACTAAAGGAGAGTGGATATTGTATTTAGATACCGACGAGAGGATAACTCCGGAATTAAAAGAAGAAATTTTGGAAAAAATAAATTCTTTGGGGAGCCTTGCCGCCTATGCGATCCCCCGGCGCAATGTTCTCCTGGGGAAGGAAATGCGATTTGGGGGCTGGTGGCCAGATTATCAGATTAGACTATTTCGTCGGCGGGCTTTAAAAAAATGGCA
>JBNAVS010000003.1:0-17424 GCA_049700235.1 Microgenomates group bacterium | reverse complement strand
GCAGGGAAAACTTCATGAACACCCGGTTTTTGAGGGTAAATTGGGTTATCTTAAAAATCCAATGCTTCATTTTACCCATCGGGATTTGTCTTTGATGATTCAAAAAACTAATCAATGGTCGGAAATCGAAGCAGATTTACTTTTTAAAGCCAATCACCCACCGGTTACTTGGTGGAGAATTTTAAGTATTATGGCCAAAGAATTTTGGCAAAGGGGGATTAAACTTCAAGGTTGGCGAGATGGAGTGGTAGGATGGGTTGAGATAATCTACCAAATGTTTTCCAGATTTATTACTTATACTAAATTATGGGAAAAACAAAATGAAAAAAGCAGGAATTTATGATCCATATTTAGATACCTTGGGCGGGGGAGAGCGGTATATGATGACGGCGGCCGAGTGTTTGTTAGAGAAAAATTGGCAGGTGGATATTTTTTGGAATCATCCGGAAATAAGTTCTCGAATAAAAGATCGTTTGGGAATTAATCTTAATCGAGTAAATTTTGTTGAGGACATTTTTTACTCAAAAAAAAATTTACTCGAAAGAATAAAAATTACCCAGAAATATGATTTAATTTTTTATCTTTCTGACGGAAGTGTCCCATTTTTGTTTGCTAAAAAAAATATTTTGCACTTTCAGGTGCCCTTTCATGGAATTGGAGGAAAAGGCTTGTTAAATAAAATAAAACTGAAAAGTATTGACGAAGTAGTTTGCAATTCCCGCTTCACAAAGAAATTTATTGACAAAGAATATGGAGTTAAGAGTAAGGTGATTTATCCGCCGGTGGCGGTTGAGGAGTTTAAACCCAGCAAAAAGAATAATATTATTCTTTCGGTAGGTAGATTTTCTCGACTGATGCAAGCAAAAAGGCAGGATGTTTTAGTTGATACTTTTGGACAAATGGCAGAAAACTTAAGTGATTGGCAATTAATCTTGGCGGGTGGAACTGACGTGGGCAAAGACAAGGCATTCGATGCTTTAAAGAAAAAAGCGAGAAATTTACCAGTGAAAATTATCGAAAATCCCTCGTTTTCAGAATTAAAAAAGCTTTATGCCCAAGCGAAAATTTTCTGGGCAGCAACCGGTTTTGGTGTTGAAGAGAATAGAAAACCAGAGAAAGTCGAACATTTTGGTATTACAACAGTTGAGGCGATGGCGGCTGGTTGCGTTCCGCTGGTTATTGCCAAGGGAGGCCAAAAAGAAATTGTCAATCATGGAGTTAATGGCTTTCTTTGGCAAAAAAAAGAAGAGCTGATGAAATTAACTCAGCAACTTATTAAAGACGACCAGTTCTTAAGGAAACTCTCACTAGAAGCTATTAAGAAAAGTAAAATATTTTCTCGAGGGAGGTTTTGTGAAGAATTTAGCAGTCTTGTTTTTTAAATGGCTTTCTAAGATTAAGAGAAGTGAGATTGTTTCCCTTCTTGTTTTAGGAGTTTTTATTTTTCTTTCTGCTAAAGCTCTTTTTCACCCCGGCTTTTTCAGAACGATAGACGATATTACAACAGTAAGGATTATGTATCTTGAGAAGGAGTTGAAGAGAGGAGAATGGTTTAATAATTTTCCGGTGAGGTGGTCTGGAGAGTTATCTCATCGCTATGGTTATCCTCTGTATCTTTTTTATGCCCCTTTAGTTTATTATGCGGGGGCCTTGTTGATGATGATAGGGAAATTAAGCCATATCGTCGCTACTAAGTGGGTTTATGTTTTTCCCCTTCTAGTTGGGCCGTTACTTTTCTATTGGGCGGCTCGGCAAAAATTGAGTAGATTTTCGGCCTTAATTGCCTCTTGTTTCTATACCCTCTTTCCTTTTAGGGGTTACGATACTTACATCCGAGGGGGCGTGGGGGAAGCATGGGCGATGGCATTTTTACCCGCCATGGTTGGAGGTTTATTTTTATTGGAGAAAAAAAAGAGGATTGGAGGATTAATTTTTGCTCTATTTCTTTTTTTATCAATTATCTCTCATAATTTAGGTGGTTTGCTGGCAATTTCTTTTTCTCTCCTTTTCGGGCTCGTTTTCCTTTTTAAGAATAAAGATTTTTGGAAATTTTTTCTTCTAGGAATAGGATTGGCTTCTTTTTTTTGGTTGCCTTCACTTTTTTATTTAAGGATTGTTAAGGTTTACTATTCTCCTCAAAATATTGATCAGGTTTTTAATTTTTTAGTTCCTTTTTCGAAATTGATGGCGGTTAATTTCCATTTTCTTCCCGAAGATAAGTTTTCAGGAACCTTTTTTTATCTGCTAATTTTTGGAGCAATTGTGTTTTTCCGGGAAAGTAAAAAGATGAAACAAAAACAAAAAAAAGAATGTCTCTTTTGGGGAGGGATAGGGTTTTTTCTTTATTTTCTTCTTTCTACCTCCTCTTCTTTCTTTTGGGAAATAACCCTTCCTATTAGCCGGATGATGCAATTTCCTTGGCGAGTTTTGATTATACTTTCTTTTGTCTTGCCTTTTATATTTGGTTTTTGTTTGGATTTAATTAAAAATATTCTTTTAAAAATTGGCGCTGCTTTGCTTCTGATTATATTTTTACTTACTTTTTTGCCTGCTTTCAGGCCGAAGGAATACTCTTTCTTTTATGAATATAGTGCTGAAGATACCGGCCCTTGTGCTACCAGTTGGGGAGAAGAATATTTACCTGTTTGGACTAAAGAATGCCCTGACCGACCTCCCCAAGAAGATTTGGTGACAAGTGGAGACTCTCAAATTAGAGTTTTAAAAAATAACATCGTCAATATTGAGGCAATAATAGAGGGTGAAAAAGAAAGTGAATTGATAGTCAATCGGTATTATTTTCCTGGTTGGAAAGTGCTGATTGATGGAAAAGAGTATCCGGTGGAGTATAAGTTCTCCGACTGGGGTATTTTCAAAACCAACATTCCTCAAGGAGAACACCACATTCGAGTTTTCTTTTCTAAAACAAAAATTATGTGGTTAGCCGACATGGTTTCTTTCATTTCTTTTTTAATTTTCTTTTTTGTTGCTACCCATTTCTTTTTAACTCGGCGTTTGTTTTTTCTAAGAAAGAGAAGAATGTTTAAGATTAAAAACCTTTGGCCGGTTTTTTGATTGTTTTCCTAAGTAATTATCTTTTTCTGGTAGTTTTTCTGAAAAAGTAATAAAATCAATCCAAAGGTTTTCCAAAGATGTTTTTTGCCAGAAAATCAGTCAGCTGGTTTTATAAGATTGAGAGAAAGTATTTATATTTTTTGATATTAGGAATTGTTTTAAAACTTTTTTTGGCTGCAATTACGGCTCATTCTGATATTTGGTCTCTGTTTATCGCTCAAAATTTATTTGTTTTTAAAAGAGTTTTTAATATCTATGATTATTTGGCTTATTTACCAAAAACAGATCCGATTGTTTCTAATTACGGAGTAAATTTTTTCACTTATCCGCCGCTTACTTATTTTACTTTCGGTTTTTTTGGATTAATTTTAAGACCACTTTTAAGTTGGAATTGGTTTAATTGGATAGTAGAAAGTTATCCTTATATTTATTCTAATTTTAGAATTTTCCTAACTCTTTTTGTCTTTAAACTGCCCTATTTGATTTTTGATATAGGAGTAGCGTTTTTGTTGGCATCTTTTTTTAAAGAAGAGAAAAAGAGGTGGCAGATTTTTTTTCTTTGGTTTTTTAATCCCCTAAGTTTTTATACCAGTTTTATGGTGGGGCAATTTGATGTGATTTCTTTATTTTTTGTAGTTTTGGGGTTATGGTTGATATGGAAGAGAAATAAAAGTAAAGCAGGAGCGGTATGTTTGGGAATAGGTGGGGCTTTAAAAATGTATCCTTTGTTACTTTTGCCGTTTATAATTTGGTTGGGAAAGGATTTAAAAGAAAAAATTAAAATAGGAATCTCTGGTTTTTTACCCTATTTTTTGACTATTTTACCATTTTTACCTTCAGCGATTTTTCGTCAAGTTTGTCTGTTTTCTCCCCAGTCGCAAAAAATGCTTCATATGATTTTGCCTGTTTCCGGCGCGGAGGGAATTTATATATTTATGTTTTTGTATTTCTTTTTATTTCTGTATGCTGGGTACAAAAAGATAAATAAAGATAGTATTTGGCAATATTTTTTAGTAATGATGCTTTTGTTATTTTCTTCCACCCATTATCATCCTCAATGGCTTTTATGGATTACACCGTTCTTAATTTTGGAATTGGTTAAAAATGATTTTAAAAATCTCTTTTTGGTATTAATTTTATTGGGTTGCTGGCTGTTTATCACTTTAACTTTTGAGGCTTCTTTATCATATGGCTTGTTCGTTCCTGTTTTTTCCAAATTTCAAAATGCTCCTTCATTGGCAGATTTTTTGGCAAGATGGTTTGATGTTTTTCGGTTAAAAAGTTTAGTTAGAAGTATTTTTGCAGGAACAGCCTTGTTTTATAGTTGGCTTTTGTTAAAAAAGTCTAATGATAAAAAATCATAAATTTTTTATTTTAATTTTAATAATTTGGAGTTTATGGATAACTCATTGGGCATGGATTTTGCCTTTTAATATGGCCCCAGATGAATGTTTGCATTTTAAAACTGCAAAATTTTTCCAAGAAGAAAAAAGACTACCGGTGGCAGGAAAAGATTCGATTACTGTAGTTCGAGAAAAGGATTGTCAGGGAACAACTTATATAGAAACCCCATTTCTAAATTATATGATTTCTGCCGTTTTTATAAATTTTAAAAATTTTGCCAGAATAGAAAGAGATTATTTAGCAGCACGAATGTCTTCAGTTGTTTTCGGTGTTATGTTTGCGGTTATACTTTATTTGTTTTTAAAAAAACTATGGGGGAAGAATAAATTTTTGATTTATTCAACTTTAATTTCTATAATTTTTATTCCCCAAGTAACTTATATTTTTGCCTATATCAATCAGGAAAGTTATTCGTTAACTAGTAGCGCTTTTTTGCTTCTTTGTAGTTTAATTTTTTATCGCCTTTCAGAAAACCAATTGAAAAATAAAATATATTATTTTCTTTTAGGATTAAGTTTTGCTATTCATTTATTTTCTAAAACTAATTTTTGGGTATTGTTCTTGATTCTTGTAGTTGTTTTATTTGTTAAGTTTTTAAAGATTAGAAAAATATATTTTTATAATTTATTGATAACTTTAATGATTCCGGTAGTCTTGAGCGGTTGGTTTTTTGTAAGAAACTGGCTAATTTATAAAGATTTTTTGGGAGTAAAAACATATCAAGAAATTACTCGCCAAAACTTTGTAAGCCGCACTTATGCTCAGGCTGGCTGGACTTTTTATGATGTTTTATTCAAAAGTAAATGGTTGGAGGAAACGCTAAGTAGTTTTTATGGAAGATTTGGATATATGACAATAGAAATAGATCCATTTACGCAGTGGATTTTTAGAGGATTTTTATTCTTGGGGATAGTAGGTTTGATAAACAGATTGACAGAGAAAAGGAGAATTGATTTTTGTTTGGGAAATAATTTATTTTATCTTTTGTTTTCAATTTTAGTTCCTATAAATGTTGGACTTTCGTTGTGGAATTCACTCTATTTTGATTTTCAAAACCAAGGCAGATATCTTTTCCCGGTTTTGGTGCCATTGATGATTTTAGTTAATAGAGGAATTTTTAATTTATTTAAAGAAAAAGAAAGTCAAAAAACAGTGGCAATAGCAATAATTACCGGTTCAATTCTTTTAAATTTTTGGAGTTTTTTGTATTTGCCTAAGTTATGAAGAAAAAAAACAAATTAAAATTTTCAATAGTTATTCCAAATTGGAACGGAGAAAGGCTTTTGAGAAAGAACTTGCCCGCAGTTTTGGCAACAGGAGCAGATGAGGTAGTTATTGTTGATGATGGGTCAACTGATAGAAGTGTTAAGTTAATTAAAAATTTAAAGTTAAAAATTCAAAGTTACAATTCAAAATTAAAAATTATTGAAAACAAAAAAAACTTGGGTTTTGTGGCAGCAGTAAATAAGGGGGTAACGACGGCAAAAGGAGAAATTATTGTTTTATTAAATAATGATGTAGTTCCTGAAAAGAATTTTTTAGAGCCATTAGCTGAAGATTTTCAAGATTCGAAAGTTTTTGCTGTTTCTTTAGGGGAACCGCAATGGAGTTGGGCAAAGGGGAAATGGGAAAAAGGTTTTGTGGAACATGAGCCAGGACCTAAAACAAAAACTCCTCATATTTCTTTTTGGGCATCAGGGGGAAGCGGAGCTTTCAGAAAAGATGTTTGGCAAAAACTTGGCGGCTTTGATCCTATTTTCCATCCTTTTTATTGGGAAGACGTGGATTTATCTTATCGGGCTTGGAAGAGAGGATATAAGGTAATTTGGGACCCTCGAGCTGTGGTTTACCATAAGCATGAAGGAACTATCAGTCGCTTTCCTCAAAACTATGTCAGGTTAATCTCCGAAAGAAACAGACTTTTGTTTATTTGGAAAAATATTACTTCAACCAAAATGATTTTGGAACATAAATTATGGTTGGCGAAGAAACTTTTGACATCTCCGGGTTATTGGTATCCCTTTTTGAAAGCTCTTGAAAAATTTCCTAAGGTTTTAGGAAAAAGAATAGTAGAGATTAGAGAAACAAAAATGGGCGATTTTGATATTTTTAACTATTTTCGATAATTTTTTTAAATATTTCTCGAAATTCTAAAAATGAAAAAAGAGATTAGAACAAAAATAACTAGATTATTTTTTTATTTATTATTCTTTTTGGGATTATATTTGTTTCTTACTTATAAGTTAACTGAAGTACCTCCCGGCATAAATCTCGACGAAGCTTCTATTGGATATAATGCTGCCCTCATATCTGAGACTTTAAGAGATGAAAATAAAGACCTTTTGCCTGTGTTTGTTTTAACTTTAGACGGAAGAGATTGGAAACAGCCAGTTACTATTTATTTGACTTCTTTTATCTTTAAAATTTTCGGGAAGTCTTATTTTAATTTGCGTTTAGTTAGTGTATTGTTGGCAATTGTCAGTGGCTTTATTTTTTTAAAATTTTTAAGACTCTTCTTTTCTGAAGCATTAAGCGTATTGGGTATGATTATTTTTTTCAGCTCTCCTTCTGTATTAATTCAAAGTCATTTAGCTCTGGAAAATATTGCTATTTTACCTTTTTTTCTTCTTTGGCTGTTTTTTTTAGCCTCCTTTTTTAAAAAACCTCAAATATATAAAGTTTTCCTTGCGGGTATATTTTTAGGGATAGACATTTATGCTTATAAAGGATCAAGGGCTCTGGTACCCATATTTTTAGTTGCTTCTTGGTTTTCATTAATTGGTTACAGTCTTCTTTATTACAAAAACTTGGAAGACTTCAAATTTAAAAGAAAGATTTATACAATAATTTGGCCTGTTTTTTGTTTTAGTTTGGGGATTTTACCGTTTATTTTACCTTTAAAAAAATTAAATACTCTTTACGGCGGAGCAGTTTATGATCCCGGAATAGTTTCTTTTAAATTTAGTTCTCTTTATGAGCCCTTACTGATTTATCTCTCTTCTTTTGATGCTTCGTTTCTATTTATAAAGGGAGATTCGACTCTGATACATTCAACAGGGAGACATGGAATGTTTTTATTTCCTTTCTTTTTCTTATTCTTTTTAGGATTATTTCAAATGGCTCGCAAGAAAAGAAAATTTTATTATTTTATTCTCGTACTTTTGGGATGCACCCCCCTTCTTTTTACTTCTATTAATTCTATCTACCGTGCCAGCCGATTAATGGTTTATATTCCCCTTTTTTCCTTTATTTTTACTTTAGGTGTAGAATCTCTTTTTGAAATAAAAAATAAATTTTTAAAATTGATGGTTTTAGGATTAGCTGTGTTAATTTTTGCTTTTTTTGAAAAAGATTTTCTTAATTTTTATTTTAATTCTTATTCTAAATTGGTGACTCAAGAGTTTTCTCCAAATTTTGACCTGTCGTTTAAAAAATTAACGGCATTGGTTAGTGGCCGAACCAATTTTAGTCTTTATGTAGAAAAGGGGCTGTTTAATCACTACAAGTCGGAAATTTTGTTTTATAAACAAATTTATTTTCCCAATAAAGAAATGAAAATCTGGGAAAGAGATAAAGAAAAAATACCGGACAAATCAGTTATTCTTACAGACATTTCAGGAAGTAATGAGTTATATAATATAGAAGAAATTCCCGGATTCCATCTAGGGCAAAAAACCTTATATCTTGTTGGTGAAAAATGAAAAAAGAAATAATAAGAAAAAAACAAGCAATCGACCTTTCTATCATTATTGTTAGTTTTAATGTTAAAAAACTTCTTAGAGATTGTATTGGGTCGGTGATTAGGGATCAGGAGTCAGGGACTGGGGGTCAAGGAATAAATAAAAAAAATAAGCCAGTTACTGAATTAATCATTGTTGATAATGGATCGACGGATGGTAGCGTGGAATTTTTGAGAGATTTAAATCAGTTCCCTAAATCCCTAAATCTCTATAAATCTATATCTCTAAAGGTTATTTTAAATAATCAAAATCTTGGTTTTGCCAAAGCAGTCAATCAAGGAATTAAAGCTAGTAGGGGAGATTATATTTTACTTTTGAATCCCGATACTCAAGTAAAACCAGATACTTTAAAAAGACTAGTTGATTTTGCTAAAGATCATCCAGAGGCGGGAGTTGTGGGAGCTCAGTTGGTTAATCCTGATGGTTCAATTCAGTCTTCAGTTTATCATTTTCCTTCTTGTTGGCGGGCAATTTTGGAATTTTGGTTTGGGCAAAAAGGAGCTTATGAAAAATATGCACTTGAAGGAAAAAAACCAATAGAAGTTGAGGCGGTTACGGGAGCAGCAATGCTAATTCCTCGGAAAACTTTTGATAAAGTAGGATTTTTTGATGAGAGATATTTTATGTATTTTGAAGATTTAGATTTCTGCCGGAGAGTTAAAAAGGCAGGATTAAAGATTTATTATTTGCCCCAGGTAAAAATTTTACATCATCACGGCCAAAGTGCAGCGAAAATGAGCCACCAAGCCTATCAATGGCTTTGTAAAAGTAGTAAAATTTACAATGGGGTTTTAAAGTATTGGCTTTTGACAGGAATAATTTGGTTGGGAGAAAAATGGCGAAAAAGAAAGCAAATTTAGTTGCTTTGATTTTGATATTAGGATGGGCATTCTTTTTAAGGGTTTGGCGGGTAGGGGAAATTCCTCCTGGGCTTTTTGGAGATGAAGTTGATACTGGTTATCAGGCATATTCAATTTTAAAAACAGGAAAAGACTATTTTGGTAATCGTTTTCCTGTTCATTTTCAGTCTTTTGGCGATTGGCGGGTGCCTTTATATATTTATTTTGAGACAATTTTTGTAGCCATTTTTGGTTTAAGAGAATTGGCAGTTAGACTGCCGGCGGTAATTTTGGGATGTTTAGGGATTTTGGTGGTATATTTTTTAACTAAAAAAATTACCAACAATGAGAAAGTTTCTTTAATATCGTCTTTTTTACTAGCGATTTCTCCTTGGTATTTTCATATTAACCGGGTAGGTTTAGAAGTAAATTTTTTGCCGATTTTGTTTCCCTTAGGCCTTTTGCTTTTTTGGAAAGGATTGGAGACAAGAAACATTTGGTTTTTATTTGGGGCAGGGATTTTTTGGGGATTAACGCCATACGCCTACAGCACCCCGAAGTTATTTTTGCCCCTGATATTAGTAGTGCTTTTAGGAATTTGGAGAAAGGAAATTTTTAAAGTAAAAAAGCAAGCCTCTATCTTTTTATTAATTTTGTTTGTGATTTTATTGCCGATGGGGGTTGAGCTTTTTCGGGGAACAAGTCAGGCAAGATTTTTGGGGATAAGTATATTTAATAATTCGGAAACAGCCGAACGGGTAAGGATAGCAAGAGAAAATTGTGATTATCCAGGAACAATAGAAAGAATTTTGCACAATAAAGTTTATTTTTGGTTTGACGATTTTGTTAAAAATTATCTTTTAGCGATTTCTCCAAGTTTTTTGTTTGGTAATGGAGACCCAAATCCTCGTCATTCTATTGGTGGAAGAGGAGAAATGTATTTGTGGGAATTGCCGTTTTTGCTTATAGGGATAATAATGGCGTCTTTAAAAGCGGTTAAAGAAAAAAATAAACTTTTTCAATTTGCCCTTTTTTGGTTAATACTTGCCCCCACACCGGCGGCTTTAACTTTGAATGGTGGGAATCATGCTTTGAGATTGTTTTTGTTTCTTCCTTGGTTGCAGATTCTAACTGCCTTGGGGGTAAATGAGTTTTTCACTTATTTAAAATCGGTAAAATTAAAGATTTTATTTTCTGTTTTTTTAGGAGTGATAATTTTGATTTCCAGTTTTTATTATTTTCACCATTATTTTGTTCATTATCCAAAAATTTCTGGTCGTTGGTGGAATTACGGATATAAAGAGATTTTTGATTATATTAATAAAGTAGAGGATAAGTATCAAAAAATATATATTTCCCCAAGCTGGGAACCGCCCATTGTTTTTGTTTTATTTTATAGCCGTTATTCACCGAGTGAAGCACAAAAAGAAATGTCTATTTCCCCCTTAAAGATAGGAAGATATTATTTTATTAAGCCCGATTTAAATATTTCTTTGGATCCTCAAGCTCTTTATGTTTTAACTCCTGCTGATTTAGAAAAAAACAAGCAAAAAATTAATTTAATTAAAGAAATTAAATCACCTGACGGAACTCTCGCTTTTTTGATTTTTTCCAGTCCTGATGTAAAAGAAAAATGATTAGGAAAGAAAAAATCATTTTGTTTTTAATTCTTCTTTTGGCCTTGGGGGTAAGATTGGTTAATGTTGGAAGTCATCCTACTTTTATCTCTGATGAAGCCTCAATTGGTTATAATGCCTGGTCAATTTTGAAAACTGGAAAAGATGAATGGGGGAATTTTTTGCCATTAAGTTTTAAGGCTTTTGGAGAGTACAAACTGCCGGTTTATATTTATTTAACTGTTCCTTTTGTTTGGATTCTTGGTTTAAGCGAAATGGCAGTAAGATTGCCAAGTGTAATTTTTGGGAGCTTGACTGTTTTGTTGGTTTGGTTTTTGGTAAAAGAACTTTTAGAAAACAAAAGAAGCTTGAAGGAAAAGGGGTATTTACTTCCCTTTTTGGCCGCATTTTTGCTAGCGATTTCCCCTTGGCATATTCAGACAAGTCGAATGGCTCTGGAAGCGAATTTAGCCTTATTTTTGCTGATTTTGGCCGCTTTTTTATTTTTGAAGGGACTTAAAAACGAGAAATATTTTTATTTGTCTTTTTTTCTTTTTGGTTTGAGTTTCTACACTTACAATACCTGCCGTGTTTTTACTCCTGGGTTATTGATAGGGTGGCTGTTTTTAATGAGGGGTAAGATAAAGAATTTTAAGAACTTAATGTTGCCGGGATTGATAATAATTCTGGTTTTACTTTCTTTGTTGATAACGGGATTTCGGGGGACTGGAGAAAGGTTGGCAAAAGTGGGTATTTTTTCTGATCCGGGAATAAAAGCAACAATTAATGAGAGAAGAGGGGCTTGCTTGGAAAATCGGTCAGAAGTAGTTTGCCGGATTTTTTATAATCGGCCAATTTTTTATTCTTTAAACTTTTTGGCTAATTGGCTAAGTCATTATTCGCCAAAATTTTTGTTTTTAAAAGGGGCTGGTTTGGCTCAATATGGGGTACCTAATCGGGGGGTAACTTATTTATTTGAACTTCCGTTGATTATTTTAGGTATATTTTGGCTTTTTCAAAAAGAAAGAAGTTTTTTTTGGCTTTTAGTCTGGTGGATTTTGATTTCTCCAATTGCCAATAGCTTCACCGGTCCGGCTCATCCGGTGAGGGCAGTTTTCCTTCTATTGGCTGCTCCTATTTTAAGCGCTGGAGGAGTAACATTTGTTTGGGAAAGAATTAAAAAGCAAAAAATAAAAACAGGGTTTTTATTAGGAATATTACTGATTTCTTTTTTAAGCTTTAGGAGGTTTTTGATCGATTATTTTCTGTTTTATCCCCAAGCACATACCTCTACTTGGCAAGCAGGTTACAGGCCGCTTTATCAAAAATTGGCTTTATTGGAAAAAAATTACGATGAAATATTAGTCACTAAATTTTACGGAGAGCCTCATATTTTTTATCTTTTTTATCGCCAGTATAACCCTGAAAGTTGTCAAAAAGGAATAGAGGTTATTAGGTATGATCGGGAAGATAAGTGGGTAAATGTCGATAGAATTGGAAAATATTACTTCATAGAAAGGATAAATCCAGAAAATCTTAAAAAGGGACAATTAATAGCGATATCTCCTCAAGAATTTAATTTTAAGTTATATATTTTAGATGAGGTAAAATATCCAAATGGAAAAACTGCTTTTTTGATAGGGGAGGCTGAATGAAGGAAAAAAAAGTAAAAATTCTTCTTCTTTTGATAACAATATTTGGCTTGGGGATAAGGCTTTTGAGATTGGGAAGTGCTCCTCCCTCAATGCATTGGGATGAGCCTTCATGGGGATATAATGCCTGGTCAATTTTGAGAACCGGGAAAGACGAATATGGCAATTTTTTACCCTTAATTTTTAAGGCGTTTGGGGATTATAAAGCACCAGTTTATGTTTATCTGACGGTTATTTCTGAGGCAATTTTCGGATTAAATGAATTTGCGGTGCGGTTGCCAGCGGCAGTTTTCGGGGCCCTAAGCATTTGGCTTGTTTTTTTTGTAGTTAAGGAAATTTTCTCTGATTTTAAAGATAAGGAGATAATTGCTCTTTTAACAAGTGGGGTTTTGGTTTTTTCACCTTGGCATTATCATTATTCTCATGGGGCTTGGGAGGTGAATGTTTTGTTGGTTTTTTTGCTTTTGGGGATTTATTTTTTCCTCAAAGAAAAGTGGTTGATTTCTGGATTGTTTTTTGGTTTGTGCTTTCATATTTATAATTCGGCAAAACTTCTTATTCCTCTTTTAATTTTAGGATTAATACTATTTTTTCCGGAAAAAATTAAGAAAAAAGATTTTAAAAAGATAATAAATGGAATGGTCGCAATAGGAATTTTGGTTTTGCCAGTTTTTTATTTTACCTTTTTTGGTGGGGCAGGAGGGAGGTTGAGAGTAATGAGTATTTTTTCTTATCCCCGACCAGAATCTGAAAAAGAGATGATTTTAAATCAGGAGGGGAAATTCAAAACTTTATCGTGGAGTTTATTTCACAATAATTTAGTTTTTTTTGGTCGGGGAATTTTAGAGCGATACTTAAACCATTTTTCTCCGCGGTTTTTGTTTTTTGAGGGAGATTGGAGTACTCACCGGCATAGTGTTCCCTACGCGGGGGTTTTGAATCATTTGGGCATTTTGCTTTTGCCTTTGGGAGTTTATTTTTTAGTAAGTCAAAAAATTAAAAAACAAGGACTTTTATGGTATTGGTTGGTGATTTCTCCGCTTCCGGCGGCTTTAAGTCGGGACATTATTCAGGCAACCCGTTCTTATTTTATGGTTTTTCCTTTATCAATATTGATGGCTGCCGGAATTTATTTTATTTACCAAAAGACTCAAAAATTGCCAAAAATTTTAAAATTTAGCGCTTGGGGAATTTTAGTTTTTGGTTGGTTTTTTTCTTTTGTTTTTTATTTAGACCAGTTTTTTGTTCATTTGCCTTATTCATATTCTGAGGACTGGCTTTATGGTTATAAGGAGGTGGTGGAGTTTATTAAAGATAAAACCGATAAGTACGACCAAATTGTTTTTACCTCCAAATATGGCCAGCCCTACATTTACTATCTTTTTTACACCCAATATCCGCCGGAAAAATACCAAAAACAGGCAAAGTTAATTGAGCACCCCGAGGGGGATGTGGGAAGAGTAGAGAAAGTAGACAATATTGTTTTTCGGGAGATCTATTGGCCCAAAGATAGATTTGTTAAAAATACTCTTTACATTGGAGCTACTTACGAAATTCCCCTTCAAGATATCAGAGAAGAGGAGGCAAGAATTTTGAAAGAAATTTATTTTTATAACGGAAAATTAGCTTTTAGAATAGTAGAGACAAGATGAGAAATTCCAAATTTATTTTACTTTTTATTATTATTTTATTTTTATTGGCGATAATTTTGAGAGTATGGAGGTTAAATCAATATCCGGCGGGATTGAATGCCGATGAGGCGGCGATTGGTTATAATGCTTACAGTCTACTTTTAACTGGCAGGGATGAATACGGAAATTCTTGGCCAATACATTTTAAATCATTTGCCGATTATAAACCCGGGGGATATTTTTATATAGTTTTGCCTTTTGTTAGGATTTTGGGAGTAAATGAATGGGCAGTAAGGTTACCTTCGGCTATTTTGGGAGTATTGGCGGTTTGGGGAATGTTTCTTTTGACAAAGGAACTTTTTGGCGACTTGAATTTTGCTTTAATTAGCAGTTTGTTTTTGGCGGTTTCTCCTTGGCATATTCATTTTTCTCGCGGGGGATGGGAAACAAATGCGGCGAGTAGTTTTCTTCTTTTTGGTGTTTATTTTTTCTTGAAATCCTTAAAAAATCCAAAACTTTTTCCTTTTTCATTTTTACTTTTTACTTTTTCTTTATATACCTATCATAGTTCGAGAGTAGTAGCCCCGCTTTTAGGTTTGGGATTGGTATTTTTGTTTAGAAAAGAAATTTTTTCGCCAAGCAAGTTTAAATACTTTTTAGCCGGAGGATTAATTGCCTTTTTAATTTTAATTCCCCTTTTAATTGATTTTTTGGGGCCGGCGGGAACAGCCAGATTTTCTGGTTTAAGTCTTTTTTCTGATGTTGGACCTTATAGTTTGATTTTAAGTTTAAGAGGAGAACATCAGAATCCTCAAGAAATTTTAGGGAGAGTTTTACATAATCGTCCGGTTTTGTATGGGATACAGTTTTTAAGAAATTATTTATTCTTTTTTGAGGGAAGCTTTTTGTTTGTAATTGGCGATAGGGTAGAAAGAAATAATTCGCCGGTGATGGGAGAGATGTACTTTTTGGATTTAGTTTTTTTACTCGGGGGGATTTATTTCTTTTTTAGAAAAAAACCGCAAAATTGGCAAATTCCTTTTTTGTGGCTTTTGGTCGCCCCTTTAGCTGGTGCTTTAACTTTTCAAGTTCCCAGCGCCTTAAGGGCCCATAATATGGTTTTTCCCCTGATTGTGATTTCTGCTTATGGATTTTATAATTTATCAAATTTTTTTAAATCTAAAGCTCTAAATCTTTCTATTTCTATATTTCTTTTTATCTTGCTTTTTTGGAATGTGAATTATTTTCTTCATCAATATTTTGTTCACTATCCTAAAACCTATCCAGCGGTCTGGGAATATGGGTTTAGGGAATTAGTGGAGTATATTAAACCAATTAAAGACAAATACCAAAAGATTTATATTACCGAAAAATATGATCAGCCCTATATTTTGTTTTTATTTTATTTAAAATATTCACCTTCCGATTTTCAAAAGGAAGCAGTTTTGACTCCCCGAGATAAATTTGGATTTTCTACAGTTCGCGATTTTTCTAATTTTCATTTTGAAAATATAAAATGGGAGGAAGTAAGTAAACAAAAAAATGTTTTAGTTTGCGGGACGGAAGAAGAAATTCCCTCAGGAGAGAAAATATCAAAAATTATAAGTTTCCCCAGTGGGAGACCTGCTTTTAAATGCGTGGAGGTTAGGTGAAAAATGAAAATTTCGATAATTGTTCCTGTTTATAACGAAGAGAAGACGATTGAAGAAATTATTTGTCGGTTAATGAAAGTTAAAATTCCAAAAATTAAAAAGGAAATTATTATTGTTGATGACGGGTCAGAGGATAAGACTAAAAAGATTTTGAAGGAACTTAAAAAAGAAAATCCTCAATTAAAAATTTTTAATCATTCTCAAAACAAAGGAAAAGGAGCGGCAGTCCAGACAGGATTGAAAAACGCGACCGGAAATTTGATTTTAATTCAAGATGCTGATTTGGAGTACGACCCGCAGGATATCCCCAAGCTTTTAAAGCCAATATTGGAAGGTAAAGCCGAAGTCGTTTATGGCTCGCGGTTTACTGGCGAACATCGAAATTTACTTTTTTGGCATATGTTGGGAAATAAATTTTTAAACTTTTTGGTTAATCTTTTGTACAATACCACTCTTTCGGATATGGAGGTTGGCTATAAACTCTTTAAGAAAGAAGCCCTCAGAGGAATTGTGCTAAAAGAAAAACGCTGGGGATTTGATCCAGAGATAACCTGTAAAATTCTTAAGAAAGGAATCAAAATTTATGAAGTGCCGATAAGTTATGCGGGGAGGGATTTTAGTGAAGGGAAAAAAATCAGATGGATGGATGGTTTTAGAATTGCCTTTGTTATAATTTACCAGCGCTTGGTATGTTAAAATTGAATTAAAGGATGAAACCAAAAATTTCCCTGGCGATTGCTACCTTTAATGAAGAAAAAAATTTACCGGCTTGTTTGGAATCAGTAAAGGGATTAGCTGAGGAAATTGTGGTTGTTGATGGTTCTTCAACTGATAAAACTGTAGAAATCGCCAAAAAATATGGAGCAAAAGTAATTGTCACCGCCAATCCACCGATTTTCCATATCAACAAGCAAAAAGCAATTGATGCTTGTCAAGGAGATTGGATTTTGCAGTTGGATGCTGATGAGCGAGTAACAACATCGCTTCGCGATGAAATCAAAAATAAAATATTAAATATCAAAAATACAAATCAAAAATCAAAAATTGACAGAGAAGTAGTTGCTTATTATATTCCTCGCAAAAATTATTTTTTGGGCCGCTGGCTTAGGAAAACTGGGCAGTATCCTGATGGAGTGATCCGTTTTTTTAAAAAAGGAAAAGCTTATCTTCCTTGTAAATCGGTTCATGAACAGATGGAGGTTAAAGGAAAAGTTGGCTGGCTAAAAGGGCATTTACTTCATTATCCTTATCCTTCTTTTTCTGAATATTTAAAAAAATCAAATCGTTATACTTCGCTTTCGGCTCAAGAAATGATTAAGGCAGGAAAGAAGCCTTCTGTTTTTGCTTATTTTTTGGCTGAATGGCAGGCGATTAAAACCTTTTTGCTTTTGTTTATTCGCCATAAAGGCTTTATGGATGGCTTCCCGGGATTTGTTTTTTCTTTGTATTCAGGACTCCACCATATAAGTGCTTACATTAAATTTTGGGAACTTTATCAGCAAAAAAGAAAAATTGATATTCGCAGAGATTGGGAAGATTAGAATGAGAGTTGCTATTGATTTAACGCCGCTTTATTCGGCTCATAAATTCCGGGGGATTGGATTTTATACCAAAAGACTAATGGAGGCGTTAAGGCCGCTGGCGGCTAAAAAAGGGATTGAGTTGGAGTTTGTAAAGTCGATAGACAAACTTCTTTTTATTGAGGCAGATGTGATTCATTATCCCTATTTTTCGCCCTTTTTTTTGATATTACCAGCAAAAAAAATTACCAAAAGTGTGGTTACCATTCATGATTTAATTAAACATTATTCTCGGGGT
>JBNAVS010000002.1:0-23560 GCA_049700235.1 Microgenomates group bacterium | reverse complement strand
AGGTTTAACAATCCCTAAATTTCTTCCCAAATCAGCAAAATATTCAACCGAAGAAGCCGGGGGGTTGGCATACATAGCGGCGATTAAATTGGTAATCCCCCCAATTGCCCCCCCTCCCTTATAAGGAATTTGTTGCTGGTTTAACTCTTCAGAAGAAGGAAGCTCTCCTATAATTGCCGTAATAAGGCTTTTCATTGTTCCTGTTATTACCCCTGGCGATGCCTTTTCGTTCATTAAATCAGACCCCGCTATCCAACACTCAAAGGAGGTACTATTGGTTTCAGCGCATCTTTTAAGTTCCTGTTGAAACTCGTAAAAATTCGCCTTTGCCCCTGGGGGAAAAACAGCAAGCAAAAAGATAATTGTTGCGATAAAAACCAACAGCCTTCTCATTGTTTTAAATATTAGCTTAATTTTCTTCTTTTTGTCAATACCTAAAAGGCTTCTAGTTTTAATAAGCACAACAGGCCCAGTTGCATAAAGCGGCGCAATCGCCAACTTCTTGAAAGTCTTGTCTTACACAAACGGTGGGGTTTTGGTAATGACATGGTCCCCAGCCTCTTCCGTCTTCTGCCGGCTCAAAGGTGACCGGGGCGCAAACTTCATTACAGTCTTGGGCTTGATAAGGAAGAGGGCAGTTGCTGCCAAGATAATCTTTTGCCTGACGCCACATTAGCGGGTAACATTTTCCTCCTTCGCAGACCGGATCGCCCTCACAACTGGGAGAGCCCCCGGGTTGGTAAAAGTCACACCCTGTTGGCCCCGGTATACAATAAGCGTTTGCTAAATTCTTAAAAGCCTCTTTTTCTAATTTTGGCAGGTAATCGTCAAGTTTTCGAGAAGAACAAAGGGGATTAACCTCAGAAATGTTTATTTTTGCGGGCAAAATTGATGCCAAATGAAGACAGATTTTTCTTTGACTTTTCCCTAAGTCTTTGATGTTAATTTTTTCCGAACCTTCTTGGGGAAAAAAGTTTTGTGGGTGTTCTGGAAAACTATAGTGAGAAGAAGAAGAAAGAGAATAATTCTTGGGCGAACTTAATTTTCGCGCAAGAAAAACGTCTAAAAAATCAACTTCTCTTATGAAGGTTTTTCCTTCAATAAGATTTCCCCTGCTTTTAACTGTGAGGGTAGTTGAATTGGCAGACCGAGTTATTTTTCGGTAAAGATTTTTAGAAAGATCTATTGCTTCGTAAAGAATGTCTGTTATAGATTGAAATAGCGAAGGAGTATGGAAATATTCTTTATTGTTAAAAACAAAAAGCTCCTTTGGATCGACCGAAGCTGTAGATTTCCCCTTTTGGTCGGCTATTTGGGGGTTTAAGGTGCCTTTGACCGCCAAGTAATGAGGTTGAGGATAAAACGGCTTAAAGTTTGTTATTAGATTGCCAGGTTTTAGAAAGTTCAAAATTGAAGCTTCTCCGATTAGTCTTGTCCACCACTCGGGAATGACCTTTTGAGTTTCGGGAATTTCTTCCGGTTCTTCGTTTCTGCTTCCGTAAACATAATGCCGATACCAACTTTTAAAAGAATTTTGAGGAAGATAGGTTTTTTCTTGAATTTTTGCAGGCAGAAGGCGCTTTAAAGCCTCTTGGTAAGTTCTTTCGGTTTCTGAAAAGTTAGGAACATCTGCTTGATCTAAAATTAATTTTGTTCTTATTTTTCTGGGGTTTTCGGTTTGCACTTTTTCTCCCTCCGGTTTTGTAGTTTGGATTGTTTCGCTTAATTCTCCGGCTTCCTCATAGCGAAGAAGAAAATTGGTGGTAATTGGCAGGCCATTTTTATAGGGTTCAAAAAGATAACCACCACACAAAATTAGGGGAATAATTTTAACTTCGCCGTTAGGGCCGATAACTACCAATAAGGTTATATCAGGATCTCCATCCCCATCCTCATCTTGGAAGAAAGAGGTGGTAATAAACCGAGCGCCACCAAAAAGACTTGGGTCTTGAAGCAGCGCCTGAAAGACCGGCGCCATAATCTCTTTCCACTTTTCCTTATCTTCGGGGTTTTGAAGAAGCCTTCCGTCTTTCCATGGTCCAATTTCAGGAATGATAAGATTGGAAATCCCCATTTTTCGGTAGAAGCTCGCTTGTCTTTCATATTCACCTATCATTTTTTGAAGATTTTCTTCGTAAACATTGACCGCCGCTCCATCAACTTTAAGACCTTGGCTTTCTAGATAGTTAAGAATTTGCTCGGCGCTGTGAATATCATCTGGTCGGTGAGTAGCCATTGGAGGAAGAAAAATTTGGAAACGACGCTGTCCGCCCGCTGCCCTTATAAATTCTCCAAAAACCTGACTGTAATTTTGAATATTTACCTCCCCGCCCCATTCCGGAGGAAGATTAACTTCATTGCCAAAATAAACTACAGGAGGTTGAGAAAAACCAACTTCCCTAAGAGCAAGATTTAGGGTTTGCGCCGCTTCTCGAGCCTCCTCGCTACTAATCCTACCCCACCCGTCGCTGCCAATAGTAGAGGAAGAAATTCTAATTATGGGGAAAAGGCCGTTTTGCCTTAGGGCGTGAAGGTTCCTTTTTAGTTCGTCTAAGTGATCAGCAGAAAGGTCTTCAGTGGTATAAATGACATTAACCGGAATTTGTTGAGAGGCAAACAAGGGATTGTATTGGCTTCTTATTGTAAGGTAGTTTGGGGGTTCTTGAAATTGCTGAAGACAGATATCGGCTAAGCCAGTGTTGGCGGCAATTTTTGGCCCCATTCTGGTTATGGGACAACCGGAATAGTCTTGAGGAGGATTGCAAGCCGCAAGCGCCGGAGAGGCAAGCAACAAGTAAAAGGCAAAAAGCAACAAATAAATGGATAGTTTTTTCATTTAGGAATGACGAATTGGGTAACATCAACCCCGGTAAATTCTTTAATAAAAAGCAAAATTAGCCAACTACCTAAAAGCAAAGCCAAGCCTAAAATAGCATAAGTTAAGGTATTTTTGGCTGATTCGGTTGCCTTGGGGTCGCCGCCAGAGGTGAGGTATTGGAATCCGCCAATAATTAACATAATGAAAACCGCAATTCCTGCCAGACGAATAGCGATATTTAAAATACTTTGAAAAATACACTCAAAACACTGGAGGGCAGCAACCTCCTCTTCTAGGCAATTTTTCCAACACTCGCCAACTGCCATACCCCCAGTTTACACAAAAAAACACCAACCGTCAAGAAGTGGCTAAGGGACCTGAGGGATTTTTAGGCTAGTTAAAATTTCAAACCCAAAAAAGACCTCAAGTAATCTGATGATCGCCCAGGCGGCGAAAACAATCACCAAACCAATTAAAGCGGCAGTAATGGTGCTTTGGGCCTTGGCGGTTGTTTCCTTATCTCCGCCGGAGGTAATCCATTTGATTCCACCGACGACTAAAAAGATAAAAGCAATTAAAGCGGCGACTATCAAAATGAGTTTTATAAGGGTTGAGATAATTCCTGGAAGAGTAATCTGGCCTAATTTTTCCCAACCCTCTGGCGGGGCAATAGTAATTTCTCGTGGTGGAAGTGCGGCATAAACCACACCCGCCAATAAAGCCTTATTCAGACAATCAGAAACTTTTTTTAAAGCTTTCATATATTTCTTTTTCACCCCCCTTCAATTAATTATGAATTATTATTAATGATGAATTATTAATTGTCAAGTTGTTGTTAAGGCACAAAGCCTCTCGGGGCACAAGTCCCTTCTAAGTGAGCCCAAAGAAATATTTTACCAAATTCAAAATCGCCCAGGCGGAAAAAACAATGATGATGCCAATTAAAGCTGAGGTAATTTTTCCTTGGGCCTTGGCAAGGGATTCTTTATCTCCCCCGCTAGTTATCCATTGAATCCCGCCAAGCAAAAGAAGAAAAAAGAAAACAACAACTGCTACGATTAAAACCAGGTTAATTAGGTTTGGGACAAGAACATTTATATCTTGGACTTTTTTCCAAGGATTGCCGATTGGCAACTCTTTAAGATATTTGGCAATATCACTGACAACAGCTTGGTAGAACATTTTAAGTTAAGGCGTTGGCCATTCGATTTTTAAAATTTGTAAAAATTCAAGTCCTAAAGCCGGGGCAATAAAATTAATGATGGCAAAGACAGACATAAAAATGACAAAGCCAATTAAGGCCGAAGTAATCCTTCCTTGGGCTTTAGTCATTTGCTCTTTATCCCCACCAGCAGTCATCCATTGGATTCCCCCCCACAAAAGCATTGCTAAAAGGACTAAGCCGGTAACTGAAAAAGTAATTTTCAAAAAATTAGCAATCAGGCGGGCTAAAATATCCGCCCCTGAGCCCCTGCCGATAGTTTCTTTAATGACCGGGTTGTAAATTCCTTCCGGTGCTTGGGTTGGTGTCGGCATTTTATTTTGGTCCTAATTCTTTAATTAAAGGCGCTAAATTAAGAAATTTAAATCCCAAAAGTTCTCCTAATAAAGATATTATCGCATAGGCGGCAACAATGACTACCAAGCCAATTAAGGCGGAAGTGATTTTTTGGGTTGCTTGACCCATTTTTTGCGGGTCACCGCCAGCAATCATATAGCTATATCCGCCAATAATAAACTGAAAGATAAACCAAATCCCGGCAACAATTGTCATGACGCCGATGATATTGGAAATGATGCCTGTAAAAACCCCAGCGGCTTTAGATACATCTTTAAAGCCAAAAAGGTAACTCCAAGGACCAAGTCCAGTTCCTGGAGGCCCGCCAATTGGACCTAACTCTCTTGGCGTTTGGGCAAAAACAGTAAATAATTTAATCATGGTCCGTAAATTTTTGGCTTAAGAATTGCGGTTGGGTCGCCGAATAATAAAAATCCGAAAATTGCCGCTAAAACAAAAGAACCCAAGATAAATAAAAGACCAAGCATTGATTGCCAGATTTTTTGCCAGGCGGCTTCCATTTTTTTTGGGTCATCACCAGCGCCCAAAAACCCATAACCAGCCAAAATTAAATTGATAAATGCCCAAATTCCACCACCAACAATCAAAAGACGAATGATATTGTTAAAAAACCTTATCAGCCCTCCTTGTTCTCCAAGAGCACCTCCATATTTAGTAGCAAAAGGTTCAGGCGGAGTGATTTTTCCGATTATATCTAGCATCTTAAAAACCCAAAATACTAATTCCGGTGACAACTTTAATTATTTGCATTATCCAATAACTTAAAAAAATAATCAACAGTCCAGCAACTGAGGCGGTTAATATTCCTTGCCATTTTTTTGCTTGTTCGTTTTCTCCCTTTCCGGCGTTGGCAATAAACATTAGACCGGAAATTAAAACCAAAACAAAGGCGATCACTCCGGCTAAAACATAAACATTAGGAAGGACAGCGGAAATAAACCCCCCTAAACTTTCATAAGCAGACTTCCCTTTTATTCCCACATTCTCTTTTAGCCAAAATTGTTCGCCAATATCTAATGCTAATTTTTTCACAATTTGAGTTTAGCAAGATTAAGAATTCTTGTCAAATATGATAAGATAAACCAAGAGTGAAGAAGCAAAAAGTTGACTTTCTGGAAGTTCTTGAAGAAAAAAAGAAAATTGTTTGGCAAGAGATTAAAACTTATCTTGAGGATTTAACAAGCTTTCCTAGTTATTGCCGAATTCCTTCAAAATACCAATCTCTAGCCTGTTTTCATCAAAAAATTACCTCCGAATATCCAGAAAGAAAAGGTAAATATATTCGGCCAACTTTAGTTCTTTTAACGGCCCAGGCAATGGGTTTGCCGGAGGCGAAAGCAGTGCGGACGGCGGCAGCAATGCAGGTATCAGAAGACTGGATATTGGGGCATGATGATATTGAAGATGATTCTTTGGAACGACGGGGCAAACCCTGTTTGCATCGGCTTTATGGAATTCCCTTGGCAATTAATGCCGGCGATGCTTTGCATATCTTGATGTGGAAAATTTTGTGGGACAATCGAAAAATTTTAGGCGAGGAAAAAGCGGCGGAGATTGCCGAAGAATTTTACCGGATGCTTACTCGGACTGCCTTAGGACAAACAGTAGAAATCCGCTGGACCCAAGAAAATAAGCTTGATTTAACCGACGGCGATGTTTTGTTTATTTTGGAAAGCAAAACTGCTTATTACACTATCGCCGGGCCAATGAGGCTGGGAGCAATTTTGGCCGGAGCAAGCGAAAAACAACTGAAGGCGATTTATGAATTTGGCAAGCCGTTGGGCTGGTGTTTCCAAATCCGTGACGACATTTTGGATTTGACTTCAGACTTTGCTGGCTTAAAAAAACAAACGGGAAACGATATTTATGAGGGCAAGCGAACGGTGATGCTTGCCCATCTTTTCCGCACTGCTTCTGCTGGTGATCGGAAAAAATTGATATCCATTATGGCAAAGAAAAGAGAAGAAAAAACAAAAGAGGAAGTAAATTGGGTAATTGGTTTGATGAAAAAATATGGCAGTTTAGAATATGGCCAAAAACTTGCAGAAAAATTTGCCGCCCAGGCGGAAGAAATTTTTGAAAAAAAGTTAGGTTTTTTGAAACATCAACCTGCAAGAAGTCAATTAAAAGCAGGGATCAATTTTATTTTAAAAAGGAAATATTGATGGGAATAGAAACAATTTTATCAATCCAGGAAACTTCTTCGGAAAGTTGGCTTTCGGAAATTGAAGCCCATTGGCGGGATATTCCGGAATTTAAAGCTGATCCGAGAAAACTAGGGCATTTCAATCACTTTTAAAACCAATTAAAGATTTTTTAGAATATGAAAGGAAGTTTGGGAGATAGAAATGAGGGGAGTTAAGGTTTTTGCTCCGGGAAAAATCATTCTTTCCGGAGAACATGCAGTTGTTTATGAATATCCGGCAATTTTGGCATGGGTCCCTCTGCTGCTAAAAAACTTTTGATAGCTTTTCAGCAGGTAGATGAGGAAAAATTCACCTGCTTTTGAGGTAAAATTGGGAGAAGGGCTTTGTTACAAGGAACGAGCTTGGAAACAAAACATTTGTTTTAATTAAATGAAAGATTTAATTTTAATAAAACTTGGCGGGAGTTTAATTACGGACAAGAATAAACCTTATACTCCAAGGCCAAGGGTGATCTCCCGTTTGGCAAAAGAGATTAAAAAAGCCTTAGATTTAGGGATTAAAATTATTGTTTCTCACGGAAGCGGGTCTTTTGGTCATACTTTAGCAAGCAAGTATGGAACTGCTGATGGGATTAAAAGAAAAAAGGATGTTTATGGTTTATGTTTGGTGCAGCAAGATGCAATTGCAATCAACCGGATCGTTAACCAAATTTTTCTTCAAAATAAAATCAGCTGTCTCTCTTTTGTTCCCTCTTCCTTTTCTTTTGCCCAAAACAAAAAATTAAAGGCAATTTTTGTTGAGCCGATTGTTGCTGCCCTGAAATTAAATATCATTCCAATTGTCTTTGGCGACATTATTTTGGATGAGAAACTTGGTTGCTGTATTTTTTCTGGGGAAGTGACTTTAGATAATTTGTCTGAGGGGTTACAAAAGCGGGGATTTAAAACCAGAAAAGTAATTCAGTGTGGAACGACTGATGGAGTTTACGACGAAAAAGGCCAGACCATTCCTCTAATTACTCCGAAAAATTTCGAAAAAATCAAGAAAGCTTTAGGAGGAGCCGCTGGGACTGATGTCACTGGCGGGATGCTTCATAAAGTGGAAGAGAGCTTAAAAATGGCAAGGCTCGGGATTGTGGTTTATATTATTAATGGAAAAATAAAAGACAATCTTTACAAAGCAATTGTCTCTCGGCCAAAATTTGGGACATTGATTACTTATGAGGGAACAACAGTTAATTTTAGTTGATGAAAAAGATAATTTTTTGGGGAAGTATGCACCGAAGAATCGTTGCCATACCGGAGAGGGTTTACATCATCGGGCTTTTACAATAATGATAGTGAATAAAAAAGGGGAGGTTTTGCTCCAAAAAAGAAAG
This sequence comes from Microgenomates group bacterium, assembly GCA_049700235.1. GTDB lineage: Bacteria > Patescibacteriota > Microgenomatia > PFEM01 > JBNASD01 > JBNAVS01. The sequence continues at coordinate 15,638 of JBNAVS010000002.1, read as the reverse complement.
CATAAACTTTGGGATGGGTATTGGGATTTGACTAATAGTCATCCCCTTCACCTAAAAGGTGCTGATGAAACATACGAGCAAGCAGCCTCCCGTTGTTTGAAAAAAGAATGGGGGGTAGAATTTCCAGTTAAAATGCTGTTTGGTTTTAACTACTTTGCTCAATATGGAAGTTTTTGCGAAAATGAGTATTGCGCATTTCTGAAGGGAAAATATGAGGGGAAAGTTTATCCAAGCCAAAAAGTAGCCTATGGATATAAATGGATGGATTTAAAAATTCTTTTAAAGGATATTAAAATTCACCCCAAAATCTATACTCCTTGGGCAGTGAAAGCGCTTGGAGAATATGAGAAAAGATTCATTCGATAAACAAACGATTTTAAAGTTAAAAAATTTTATTAGACAGCGAGTTGATGATCCTGCCGATGTGGAGGAAATTTTGCAAGAGACGTTGATTTCTGCCAACGATTGCCTGGCTTTATATTCTCGCCGTTCCTCCTTTTTCACCTGGCTTTGCGGGATTGCCAAACACGAAATTACCGATTTTTATCGGAAAAAGAAAATTAAGACCTTTCTTTTTTCCCGCCTTCCCTGGTTGGAGAACTTGGCAAGTGAGGCCTTGGGGCCAGAGCAGATGCTTTTGCGAGAAGAGACAATTAAAAAAGTTCAAAAAAGTTTAAAAAGTTTAAGCGAAGGATATCAGCAAGTTTTGCGACTAAAGTATTACCAAGGGCTTTCGGTTAAAGAAATCGCCCGCCAGCTTAATGAAACAGTTAAGACAATCGAATCTCGCCTTTTCCGCGCCAGGCAAGCTTTTGCCAAGGCTTTTGGTGCTGACGATTTTGAAAGAAGGCTATCTTCTTTTAGCTAATTCTTACGGATTTTTAGTTCACCCCTATTTGACTTTAAAGAAACTTTCCCGCGACCGCTCCCAAACAGCGATTTTTTTGAGTTTATGGTTGGGAGGGTGGTTTGGGGTTTTGCTTTTGGTTGGTTTAAGTTTTTTGGTTTCTTGGTTTTTTCCCCACTTTAATTTATTAAAGCGAATTTTTTTAGGAATGGGAGCGGTGGGTGCGTTTTTTCTTTTGTTTTTTAGTTTTTACTTAGGGTATTGGATTCTTGTTTTTTGGAGGAAAAAATGAGTATTCCTCAAAATTGGAGATTGGGACCGATCAGGCTGACTTTAATTGGAGAAAAGTGTGGCCATTGTGGTGCCAAAATATTTCCTCCGCGAGACTTATGTCCGAAATGCCAGCAAGGGGTTTTACCGGAAGGGATAAATTTAGCCAAAGAAATTAGAGAAGGTCGGACTCCGCCACCGAAAATTTTTTACGGTAGTAAAGAACGGGGGTTTTAATTTTTATTTTTTTGAGGTAAAATTAGCCAGTTTAATTAATTAAACAAAAAAATTTAAATGATTAAACAGCCAAAAATTAGACTTGATCCAAACAATATTCCCCAACACATTGGGATTATAATGGATGGCAATCGGAGATGGGCAGCTAAAAGGGGCTTGACCGCGGTTCAGGGCCATGAGGCCGGGGTTAAGGCTTTGGTTAAAATTGTTGATCATTGTTTGGAATTAGGGATAAAAACGCTTACTATTTATGCTCTTTCTACCGAAAATTGGCGCAAGCGGGCTAAGGAAGAAGTTAGGGGAATTTTCAACCTTCTCTTGCGCCTGGTTAAAGAAAAAAAAGAAGAATACAAAAAGAAAGGGATCAAGTTGGCGATTTTAGGTGATTTTCAGGCCTTTCCCAGGAAAGTCGTCCGGGCAATTGAGGAGATGTTAAAGATTGTTAAGAAACACGAGCGGTTAAAGCTTAATGTGGCTTTAAACTATGGTGGTCGGGATGAGATTTTGCGGGCGGTTAAAAAGATTATTAGTGAAAAAATTCCCCCAGAAAAAATTGATGAAAAAACATTTGGCAAATTTTTATATACCAATGGCGAACCAGACCCGGATTTAATTATCCGCACCGGTGGGGAGATTAGGTTATCAAATTTTCTTTTGTGGCAGATCTCTTATTCCGAACTTTATTTTACTGATACTTTATGGCCGGATTTCACCCCGGAAGAATTAGATAAGGCAATTGCCGAGTATCAACGGCGAGACAGGCGGTTTGGCGGAGGAAAATTTGAGGTATACCAGAACAGAAAGAGGTGAGGATTGGGAAATTAGAAGTGAGATGTAAGTCGGGAAGCGAGAAGTGGGGGGAAATTATCTTTGTTTCTTAGGAAAGACTTTCCAATTTTCTCCTAATCTGTAAAGCTGTTTTCCTGCAATATCGTAAATTTCAATTAATTTATCGCATATCTTAGGGTCTACGAATTTTGAATATACATCTCTTGTAATAGATAGATGACTAATTATCTCATTACACTCTCCAATTGCATCATCAATATATTTACTCCAGCTGCGTTTATAGTTTTTCTTGGCATAGCCTTCAGCTAGAAGCCCGAGGGGAGATTTACAGGCTCGGTTCATTTGACTAGCGAGATCATATTTCTCAGTCTCAGGTAATTTGGGAACGACATGCTTCAAGACAACAATCATCGCCCGATAGAGATTCTTGTAGACGTCAAGGTCTTTGAAGCTTCTTATAGAAGTCCTTTTCATAGATTGGTTTTCCTCACTTCTCATTCTCATTTCTCGACTCGCCTCCCACTTCTTACCCTCACCCCAATATCGTAATTCCAAAAACCACTTCCAAAATCTGAACAATCCAGTAGGCTAAAAAGATAATTAAAAAGCCAACTAAGGCAAAGGTGATTCTTCCTTGGGCTTTTTTCGTTGTTTCCGGATTTCCTCCTGAAGTCAAAAGTTCAAATCCGCCAAAAATCAAAAGGGCAAAAAGAATTACTCCGGCAATGGCAAAAACATAAGGAAGAAGGGCAGAAATAATATCGCCTAAGGTTAAATCTGCTTTTGTAATGTCAATTTTAGCTCCAGGTGTAGGTTTTAGGAATTTTTTAAGCTCGTTAAAATCAATTTGGGCTAAGAGTTGTCTGTTCATGGCGTTCCAAATCCCGGTATTTGTAATATTTTAACCCCGATTAATTGTAACAAAAACAAAGAAAAAATGATAAACAAAAGCCCCATTAAGGCAGAGGTGATTAATTCTTGACCTGCTTTTACTGATTCCGGATTGCCCGATGAGGTAAGAATTTTTACCGCTCCAAAAATTATTAAAAGGAAAGCAATTCCCCCGCCAATTCCAACCGCCGCCCCCAAAAGCCAGCCAACAAATTGGGTGGTGTTTTTGGTGGGGATACACCCTAAGGCAGTTTGAATTCCAGTTTTTGGCCCGGCAGGAGTATCGCATTCGGTTGGCTGAATTCCACCGACAAGGATGGGAGTGGGAGTAAGCGCGAATGCCGGTACGCAAACAAAATTTCGATCTGTTGCATACTGACCGCATTTTCCCGAACAACATTCCTCGTGATTGTCGCAAGGAAAAAAATCTCCCTTGCATCCTGAGTGTCCCTTTTTGCAACAAACTACTCCTATTTCAAGATTATATGGGTTACAGTCTAAAGTTCCCAAAGAGGTTTCATCAGACTCGCAGATAGCTTTGCATACACCCCCTTTGTCATCACATTCCCCAGCGTACACAATTTTGGGTAAAGACCACAGCAGAGAGGATACAAAAGAGACAATAACCAATATCATTAGGGCTCTTTTCATTTTTTCCAGTTTAGCATACGGGGTTTGGTATAATCAAGAAAGAAATGGCTAAATTGCTACATGGTTTCATTTCTAAATCTCTATATCTCTATATTTCTATATTTCTAATTTTCATTGCTCAATTGCTTAATTGCTCAATTGCTCCTTCCTTTGCCGCTTTTTGCAATGCGGTGGATTGTTTCCTTGACAAAATTCTTTTTTTCGAATAGTATAGAAAAGAAAGGAGAAAGATATGAAGAAAATCGAAATCATTTGGCGAGAATTGCTTTATGAGGCGATTGAGAAGAAAAATCAGCAATTTACCCAACAGAAGCTGGCAGAAAAATTCGGGTTTTCCACCAGTACTGTTTTCCAGGCCCTAAAAGCTCCTCGAAAAATGGGAGCGGTTCGGGTAACCGGCCGGTTTTTTATTTTAGAAGACCCGGAAAAATTGCTTTATCATTGGGCAAGTGTCAGAAACCTTAAAAAAGATATTATTTTTTCCGGCAAAGTTGAGTTGCCTATTTTGGAAATCGAAAGCCAAATGCCGCCGGGAATTGTTTTTGGCGGGTATACTGCTGGTCGCTTTATTTTGGGCGAACCACCGGCAGATTATAGTAAAGTTTTTGTTTACAGCCAAAACGGCCAAGAAGTAAAACAGAGGTTCGAATTAAAAAAAGGACAACCAAACCTTTTTGTTTTAAAGGCTGACCCCTTTTTAAAAAATTATGGGGAGCACACCTGTTTAGTTCAGACATTTGTTGATCTTTGGAATTTGGATGATTGGTATGCTAAAGAATTTGTTAATAGCTTAAAAAGAAAAATAGATGGATTTTTATCATAATTTAATTACTCAAAAAAGCTGGCAATTACTTACTAATTTGAAGAAAAGATATGAGTTTATTTTGATTGGTGGTTGGGCAGTTTTTTTATACACTAAGGCACTTAAATCAAAAGATATTGATGTGGTGATGGAGTTTGAGGAATTGGAAAAGATGAGAAATGAATTTGCTGTTAGTAAAAATGAGAGGCTTAGAAAATATGAGGCCAGAAAAGAAGAGACGGAGATTGATATCTATGTTCCCTTTTATTCCAATCCGGGAATTCCGGCGGAGGAGATTAAAAAATTTACTTCCCAACTTGAAGGTTTTATAGTTGCTCAAAAAGAGGTTTTGGCTGTTTTAAAACAAAAAGCTTTTTTAGAGCGGCGAAATACGCCAAAGGGAAGAAAAGATTTGGCTGACTTGGTTTCTCTTTTTTGTTTGGAGGATTTTGATTGGCAAAAATACCGGAATTTAGTTGGGAATTACCGGCTTGAAGCAGAGGCAGCCGCTGTTGCCCAAATTATTAACCAGACTTTTTCCCTGGAAGAAATTGGTTTAAATGTTCACCAGATGGCAAGGTTAAAAGCAAAAATTTTGCCAAAAATAGAGAAAAAAGATGGCTAAATCTCTAAATCTTTATATCTCTATATTTCTAATTTTAATTGTTCAATTACTTAATTTCTTAATTGCTCCTTCCTTTGCCGCTTCTTGCAATACGGCGGATTGTTCTTCACCGGAGGACTGCCAGCAAAAGATAAGAGAATGCGAAGAGATTATTTCTGCTTATATTCCGGCCCAAACAAAAAACAAGGAAACTTTGGCGGTTTTGGAAAAACAATTGGATAATTTGGAAAAATTGATTAAAATCGCCGAAGGACAGATTAAAAAATTAGAGAATGAAATTTTTGCTCGGGCAGTGGAGTTGGAATACCAAAAAGAAATTTTTAATGCTCGGGTGAGGAATTATTATATCCGTAGCCAGCAACTCTCACCATTTTTGCTTTTTTTGGCTTCAGAAAATGCCAGTAACCTAACCCGAGAATTGTCCTACCGCTTGACGGTTGCCAACGAAGACAAAAAAGTAATTATCAAAATTGCCGGTGAGTTGGCAAAACTGGACCAAGATAAAGAAAAGCTTGCCAAAAACAAATCTTGGCTGGCGAAAAGCAAGGAAAATACCGCTAAACAAGCTGCTTTTTTGAAAAGTGAAGTAGAAAAGGTTGAGGGTTATTTGGGTGTGGTAAAAGGGAGGATTGCTGCCTTAACCGCGCGCCAAAAGGCTTTATTGGCGGCAAGAACAGGAACTTTTGTTTCTTCTGTTGGTGAAGTACCAATAAGCTCAATTCCCTGCTCTGGTCCGCCGGGAAGTCCAACTTTTTGCGATCCCGGGGGAGGAAACTGGTTTGCTGCTTTTTCTTTTGGTGCCTGGACCCACCGTAAAGGCATGAGCCAGTATGGAGCCAAAGGCCGAGCTGAGGCGGGGCAAAACTATAGAGATATTTTGCGCGCTTATTATGGAAAAGAACCGGTAAAAAAAGAGATTGGCGGAACGATTTCTGTTGTTGGTTTTGGTAATTTAGATTTTGAATATTATCTGTTAGGAATTGCCGAAATGCCATCTTCCTGGCATCCTGAAGCTTTAAAGGCCCAAGCGGTTGCTGCCCGCTCTTTTGCCTATCGCTATAAACAACAAGGGAAAGCAATTTGTACCACCCAAGCCTGTCAGGTTTTTTCTAAGACAAAAGCCGATAATCCTCCGGAAGAATGGCGGGCGGCGGTTGAGCAAACTAAAGGAGAGATCGTTGAGGATGTAGTTGCTTTTTATTCTTCGACCGCCGGTGGCTATTTAACAACGATGGGCTGGGATACAACCGACGGCGTGGGAGGAGCGGGTTTTGCTTCCCGGGCTTGGGAAAGCAAGGCTGGTTCGCCTTGGTTTTATTCTTCTTGGTTTACTCAAAGTTATACCGCCAGCTCAGCAAAGTGCGGCCGTTCCCATCCCTGGCTTTCTGAAGAAGAAATAGCTGATATTTTAAATGCCTGGTTGGTTTTAAACAAGCAGGGAGGAGACGAAAGAATTCTGCCGGTGACTATTAGCCAATGTCCGATTGACGGTGGCGGCGGCAACCCCTATTCTTACCAGGAGCTGAAAGATAAAGCTAACAGTTTAGGTGGGGCTTTTACTAATGTTTCTGGGGTAAAGGTAGTTTATGCTAACAGTGGGGAAACTGCTCAGGTGGTTTTTCAGACAAATAAAGGGGAGATTGCCATTTCTGGTTCGGAATTTAAACAAGCCTTTAACTTGCGGGCCCCTGGCTACATTGCTATCCGCAGCCCCCTTTTTAATGTTGAGAAAAAGTGATAAAATAAAAATGAAAATATAAAAATGAAAAACGACAAAGAAAAATTTAAAAATGAATTTAAAAAAAGAATTTATCGATTTGTTTTAGAATTAATTGCTTTTGTTGATACTCTTCCTAAAAATGATTCTGCCTGTAGAGTAATTAGCGAACAAATGATTGACAGCGGAACGGGGATAATTTCTAATTATATTGAAGCTCAGGTAGCTAGTTCGAAGAAAGACTTTACCAATTACTTTCATCATTGTCTTAAGTGTTGTAACGAAACTAAAGTTTGGATTGCTTTAGTTAAAGATTCTGGGAAAGTCGATTTAAAAAGGGCGGATAAGCTTCTCCAAGAGTTAAAAGAAATTGCCGATATTTTTGGCTCAAGTTTATTAACTCTTAAAGGAAGAAAATAATTTTATGATTTTGAATTGTAGTTTTTCATTTTTCATTTTTAGTTTTTAATTTTGTTGAATGCCTGATATTTTTGTTGCCAAACCTCAGATGAAAGAAAAACCGGCTTTTAAGGCAAGCCTTGATGAACTTTTAACACGAGGCTCCAGCTTTTTGGCCGCTTTTGTTCCCCGACCCAAAAACCTTCGTTTTGAGACCCAGGAAAGGAAGGAAAAAATCGTTCTTTTGTTGCGTCGCCACCCAATTACCAATCTCCCTTGGGTAGTTTTAAGCTTGTTTTTAATTATTGCCCCTTTTATTATTTTAAGATTTTTTTCCTTGAATTTTCTTCCCCCAAATTATCTTTTTATCTCCTTTCTTTGTTGGTATCTTTTTACCTTTGCTTTTGTTTTTGAGCGGTTTTTAATCTGGTTTTTCAATGTTTATATCTTGACTGATGAGCGAGTAATCGATATTAATTTCCCTACCCTCCTTTATCGGGACATTAGTGAGACGAAGATTGACAAAATCCAAGATGTCAATATCAAAACCGGTGGTTATACTCGCTCTTTATTTAATTTTGGCGATGTTTTGATTCAGACCGCCGGAGCGATTCCCGAGATTTACTTTGAAGCGGTGCCAAATCCCGAGCAGGTATCGCGGATTCTAAACGAATTAATCTATGAAGAAGAACAGGAGAGACTGGAGGGGAGAGTAAGATAAAAAATTCCAAATTCCAAATTCCAAATAAAACTAAATGACCAAAATTCAAAATTTAAATTGTTTAGAAATTAGAAATTAGTAATTAGAAATTGGAGCGACCGAAGGGAGCGACCATGACGCCTTTTGATGCCTTTATCCAGTTTCTGGCAGGATTTATTCCCCAGTTTAGTATTTGGTGGCTGGTTAAGGGGTTGTTTGTTTTAGGTTTGGCTTTATATCTTGCTTTTGCCGTAATTGTTATTCGCCAGGTTGGGCTAATGAGTAGGACTTTGGATGGGGAGTTTAATTTGCCTTTAAAATTTGTTGCCTGGATTCATTTTTTTGTTGCCTTGGGGATTTTTCTGATAGCCCTCCTTATTTTATGAAGCTAAAATTGGCAAAAATCGTTAGTGCTTCAAACCAAAGAGGTTGGTCTCAAGTTCATACGTTTCTTCCTGAAGAAAAGGAAAAATTGGAAACCAGGGGGCAATTTTTGGCGGTTATGGGCCTGGGGGGATTAAGTGAGGGAGTGGAGATTGCTTCCGCTGGCCGAGAGCTTATTTCCCGGCTTCACGAAGAGTACTACGGGTCGCTTGAGGAAAGACCATTTGTTCAGCTTAAAAAAGCTGTCGAGAGGGTTTTTAAGGAAGCATCCTCAGAGGCAAAAATTGAGATTGTTGCTGGCGCTTTGGTTGGGGATGTTTTGTATTTGGCAGCGGCCGGTGGGGGGAAAGTAATTTTGAGGCGCGGGGGGGAGATAACAACAATCCTTCAAGGTAACCCAGATTCCCTTTTAGTGGAGACAGCCTCCGGCTATCTTCAAAAGGGTGATGTTTTTTTACTGGGGACGAAAAGGTTTTTTGAGGTTGTTGGGAGAGAGATAATCCAGGCGGCTTTGGCCAGCGGGTCAATCGATCAGGTAGTTGAGGCTTTAAGTCCGGTGGTTTTGGGTAAAGAGGAGGGGTTGGCATCAGCAGTAATTGCTAGGGCTGAGGAAGAAAAAGAGGAATTTTTTCCTCCAGCCGAAAAAAAGCCAGAAAAAATGGATAAAAGAGAGGCTTTAAGGAAATTTATTTTAAAGATAAAAACAAAAATAACAGAAAGACCAACTCAAAAACCAAAAAAGAGTCTTTTTACTGTTGCTTTAATTTTGTTTTTGATTTTGGGAGTGAGTATGGTTTTTGGAGCAAGACAAAGAAAGCGTCAGGCAGTCGAAAGAAAAATCGCGGCGGTTTTGGAGGAGGTAAAGGCGAAAAAAGAAGAAGGAGAAGCGATTTTGAGCCTTAACCCGGCTAAAGCGAGGGAGATTTTAAAAGAGGCAGAGGGATTGCTAAAACAAATTGAGGAGGAAAAAATAAGTTCTCCCCCCCTTGAAAAGATTAAACAAGAATTAGAGACGTCGTTGGGCGCGGTTTTGCGGGAGTATGAGGTAGAAGCAAAGTTGTTTTTTGATTTGGAGCTGATTAAAAAGGGAGCGGTTGGGAGCGATTTTAGTCTTTCTGGCAGCCAGCTGGTGATTTTAGATAGCCAAAATTTGGCAGTTTATTGGCTGGGGATTGCCGACAAAAGATCGGCAATTTTAGCTGGCGGAAAGGAAATGGATGGAGCCAACCAGGTAGCTGCTTTTTGGCCAAAGGTTTTTGTTTTGGGGGACAAGGGAATATATCAAGCAAGTAGGGGCAATCTTTCTTTAGTGGTGGAAAAAGATAAGGATTGGCAAGAAATTAGGGATTTGGGCACTTTTGGAGGCAATCTTTATTTGCTGGATAAAAAAAATATCTGGTTGTATCCCGCCTCCGTTGAAACTTCGGCGGGCCAAGCCGGCTTTGGGGCAAAAAGGGGGTGGCTTAAGGGGGAGGCTGATTTTTCCAACGCGGTGGGGATGGCGATTGACGGAGCAATTTGGGTGCTAAAAAGTGATGGGAAAATTGAAAAGTATTTGCGAGGAGCAAAAGAAGCCTTTGGAACTGCGGGTTTAGACAAGGCATTTTCTCAGCCGGCTGGCTTATATACCAGCCCTGATGAGGAGCGGCTTTATGTTTTAGATAAGGGAAACTCGCGGATAGTGGTTTTAGATAAAAATGGCGAATATTATGCCCAATACAAAAATCCTCAAATTGCCAGCACCCAAAACCTCGTAGTTTCTGAAAAAGAAAAAAAGATTTTTCTTTTGGGAGGCAACAAAATATTTCTTATTGAAATGAAAAACTAAAAATGAAAAATGAAAAACGACAATTTAAAATCTTAAAATTTTTTAATTTTGCATTGTAATTTTTAGTTTTTATATTTTCATTTTTCATTTAGCTTTATGCGTATTTTTAACAGGCGGGCTCGTTATGACTACCAGCTTTTGGAGAAGTTTGAGGCAGGGATTGTTTTGACCGGGCCGGAGGTAAAGTCGGTTAAAAATGGCCATTTGCATTTGGAGGAAGCCTTTGGCCGATTTATAAACGGCGAACTTTGGTTAGTGAACGCCCATATCCATCCCTATCGTTTTGCTGATAATCGGGAGTATGATCCTCGAAGATCCCGCAAGTTGCTTTTACACAGAAACGAGCTTTTGAAATTGGCTCATGAAAGCAAACACCGAGGGTTGACAATTGTCCCTGTTTCCTGCTATACTAAGGGCAATAAAATCAAATTGGAAATTGCCTTAGCAAAAGGGAAGAAAAAATACGAGAAGAAAGAAGCGATTAAGAAAAGAGACATAGAGAGAGAAATCCGAAATTCTAATTTCTAAATTCTAAACAAATTCAAAATTACAATTTTCAAAATTTAAAACTGTTTAGGATTTAGGATTTTGAATTTAGAATTTAATGTATTTGGGGATGTAAGTTTCGACGGGAAGGCACTTTAAAGACGGCAAGCCGACTTTGATTCGCAGTCGAAAAACAGAATCAAAAAGTAACTGGCGGAAGAAATTTCGCCTCCGTTTACGCTTACGCCTAAACGGTGTCTGACTAACACTTTCTTGGCGGAGTTAGTCGGGCATGAACAAAGCCAAGATGCAACCTTAAGGGTTTGACTTGCCTTTAGGGCCAAGTTAAAAAAGTCTTAGTCTTAACCTTCCGGCCTACAGGATCAGGTTAAGATGAAAGCTAAAAGTAGGCTAAGCTTGTAGAAGTCTTTAATTTGCTTTTTCGGACCTCGGTTCGCTACCGGGCATCTCCACCGCGTAAAATTCGTTGGTTGCTATCGCAACCACCGAATCACGCGGTAAACCATTTTGTTTGTATTCGGAAAGTGGTTTCCAAAAATTTTACGCGAGGGACGTGATCCCGACGTTACGTCGGGATTTTACGTCTCCACGTGCTACAATTAGTTCGTGTACTATGTTTATATTCTCCAAAGTCTTAAGGATGGCAGTTTTTATATTGGATATTCCCTTGATTTAAAAAGACGTCTGAAAAAACATAACGCAAAGCAAGTTCGTTCAACTAAAGACAAAGCTCCTTATAAGCTAATTTATTATGAGGCTTATTTAAACAGGAAAGATGCCACTGGCCGGGAAAAATTTCTTAAAAGCGGAGCCGGGTGGCGATTTATCAAAAAGCAATTAAAACATTATCTCAAGGAGATATGAGCGGCATTCTTGATTTTTTATTCCCCCGCCGTTGTTTGGGATGTGGCAAAATTGGGAATTATTTTTGTCCTGACTGTCTGAATCTTGTTTCTTTAAAAGACGAGCGGATTTGCCCGATGTGCGGAAAAGGCTCTTTTGGAGGTTTGGTCCATCCTGGTTGTGCCCGGCCGTTTGGCTTAGATGGTTTGACTTCTGTTTTTTCCTACCAAGGGGTAATAGAGAAAGCAATTAAGAAATTAAAATATCGGTTTGTCAGCGATTTGGCTTCGGATTTGGTGGAGCTGGTTTTGAGTTTTTGTGGGGAAGATAAAGCTTTTTCCGATTTCTGCCGCTCCCCTGGTGTAGTTTTAGTGCCAATTCCCTTACATCCCCAAAGATTACGCTGGCGGGGATTTAATCAGGCGGAACTTTTAGGCCGGTTAATCGCCGAAAATCTAAAGATAAATTTTTCTCCAGATTTATTGCTGCGGGTAAAAAACACAAAACCCCAGGTCGAGCTCAAAAAGGAAGAGCGGCGGCAAAATATTAAGGGTGCATTTAGGGTTAATTCCAAAAGATCTCACTTCTCACTTCTCACTTCCCCATTTCTCATCTTTGACGATGTTTGGACTAGTGGGGCAACTCTGCGGGAAGCTACCAAGGTTCTAAAAAGAAATAGAGCTTCCAAAGTTTGGGGTTTGACGATAGCAAGATGAAATGAGGTTGCGATTTTGGTATACTACATACGGAAGGTGGGCCGGACGGTAAGGCACAGGTTTGCTAAACCTGCACCGCGAAAGCGGTGAGTGGGTTCGACTCCCACACCTTCCGCAACGTAAAGTCCGACGTAACGTCGGACCACGTTGCTGGCACGTGATTGATAATTTTACGTGCCGCCCTATACAATTTAAAATTTTAAATTGAAAATTTTAAAAGCATAGTCTATCATTGTAGATGATATTATTAATTTGACCGAGCGTAAGCGAGAGAAGATGCCTGCTCAAAATCCAAAAACCAATCAAGAAGCTGTTAGCACTTTGAAAAACGAGACTGAAAGAGTTCAGGTGGTTAGGCCGGAGCCTTTAAAAAAAAATCTTTTAGAGTGGGAGGCGCCGGTTCGGCCCTTTAAAAAAAGAAGTAGGGAGTTTTTTTCGACAGTTTTAACAATCGCTGCCCTGATTATCATCATTTTAGCTTTTTTGAAAGAGTGGTTTTTGATCTTGACAGTTGTTGCTTTTGTTTTTTTAGTTTTTGTGGTAGGAAAGATTCCCTCAGAAAATGTGAGTCATAAAATAACAAACAGGGGGATAATTACTGGAGGAAAGGAGTATCGCTGGGGACAATTAGGCAGGTTTTGGTTTGAGGAAAAATATGGGCAAAAAATTTTGTATGTCGAAAATTTTGGCTTTCCTCGGGTTTTAATGATGCTTTTAGGCCAAACAGAAGAGGAAAAGATTAAAAACATTCTTTCCGATTATCTTCCCCAAGAGACTCCAGAAAAAACCTGGATGGATAGGGCCGCCCACTGGCTGACAACAAAGATTTCCTTAGAGGACACAAAATGATGTCTCCGTAGTTCAACGGATAGAACACGGGTTGCGCCACGTAAAAGTCGCTTTGCGACTAGCGTGGCCGGCACGTCAAGCACCTGTAGTTCAACGGATAGAACATTTGGTTGCGGACCAAAAGGTTGGAGGTTCGATTCCTCCCAGGTGCACAAGTGCCTTTACGTGCCGGACCCGAAGATTGAGAGTTCGATTCTCTCCGGAGACACTAAGCAAAATTTGTTTTGGAGGGTGGGCAGGACGGCAATGCGCCCGCCTCGAAAGCGGGTGGGAGTAATCCCTAAGAGGTTCGACTCCTCTACCCTCCGCGCGCCCATAGCTTAATGGATAAAGCGTCAGCCTCCGGAGCTGGAAATGCGAGTTCGATTCTCGCTGGGCGCACCGTTTAAGAGTCAAAAGTGAAAAGTCAAAAGTTAAAAGTAAAAAGGGAATTTTCCGCGGGAGGGGTGGTTTTTCGTCGAGAACCGGAAGGAATTTTATGGTTAGTGGTTAGACCTAAAGGTTCAGAACGGTGGCGGCTGCCTAAAGGAAAAATAGAAAAAAAGGAAAGTTCGGCCCAGGCGGCTTTAAGGGAGGTAAAGGAAGAGGGGGGAGTTGAGGCGGAAATTTTGGATAAGGTTGATAGCATCAAATATTTTTTTGTCCAAAACGGGGAAAGAATTTTTAAGACGGTAGTTTTTTATTTGATGGAATATATCCAAGAAGCCCAGGGAGGATTTTGTTGGGAAACAGAAGAAATTGCCTGGTTACCTGCTGACCAGGCAAAAGAAAGATTAGCCTTTGAAAACGAAAAAGAAATTTTAGAAAAAGCACAAAGCATTTTAGCCAGGATAGAGAAATGGTGGGGTGCGAGAGTGGACGATTCGGCGCGCCTGGAGAGCGCGTTTCGCCGTAAGGCGAACGTGGGTTCGAATCCCACCCCCACCGCCAGTTGGAAAAAAGTTTGAATTTTTTATCTTTGTTCCGCAAGAGGAAGAAACTCCTTATCTGCCGCCAACTTGCGCGGAAAAAATGCGGGAAATATGCGGGAAAAATGGAGTTTTGGGCCTTGATGTGGTAAAATTGGACAGGAATGAGCGACCAAATTGAGGAGATAAAAAGAAAGATTGATATTGTTCAGTTTATCAACAGCTATGTTCCCTTAAAAAAAAGTGGAAGGAATTTTAAGGCTTTATGCCCATTCCATTCGGAAACAGCTCCCTCCTTTATTGTTTCACCTGAGCGGCAAATTTGGCATTGTTTTGGTGCTTGCAACGAAGGTGGAGACATTTTTAAGTTTTTAATGAAAATAGAAAATATTGATTTTGGGGAAGCCTTGCGGGAGCTGGCAAAAAGAGCCGGGGTGAAACTTACTTCCTATCGTCCGAGCGAAGGAGAACGCCAAAAACAGCTTTTGTATGAAATCAATCATTTGGCGGCCGAGTTTTACCATTACCTGCTTTTGAATCATCCGGCAGGGAAAAAGGCCCTAAATTATATTTTGGGTCGGGGGATTAAAAGAGAGTCTTTAGAAAAATTTAAGTTGGGTTATGCTCCGAATATGTGGGATGGGCTCCAAAGGTTTCTGGTAGGGAAAAAGGGGTATAAAGTTGAGGATTTGGAGAGGGCAGGGTTGGTAATAGAAAGTCAAAAGTCAAAAGTCAAAAGTCAAAGCTATTACGACCGGTTTCGCCACCGGCTGATGTTTCCCTTAAAAGACCATCGGGGAAATATTTGCGGTTTTGCCGGGCGGGTATTAGATCCAGAAGCGAAAGAGGCAAAATATATCAATACTCCGGAAACCTTGATTTATCATAAATCAGATTTATTATATGGTTTGTTTGAAAACAAAGAGGAGATTAAAAAGGCTGATGGGGTGATTTTGGTTGAAGGCGAGCTGGATGCGATTTCTTCTTGGCAGGCAGGAGTAAAAAATGTGGTGGCGATTAAAGGTTCGGCTCTAACTCCCAGGCAGGTTCAGCTTTTAAGTAGGTTTACAAAAAATATTGTCTTTGCTTTAGATTCGGATATTGCCGGAGATGCGGCGGCCCGACGGGGAATTGAGATTGCTGATGAGGCAGGAATGGCAATTAGGGTGGTGGAGATTAAAGGAGGAAAGGATCCGGATGAAGTTGCCCAAAAAAATCCGGATTTATGGCAGCGATTAGTCAAACAAGCTGTCCCGGTTTATGATTATTTTTTGGACTCGGCTTTTTCAAGATTTGGGGGAAAAACCGCCGAGGAGAAAAGAAAAATTGGCCAAGAATTAATCCCTGTTTTGGCGAAAATTTCCAACAAAATTGTTCAGGCCCACTATATTCAGGAATTGGCAAGAAGGCTGGGGGTTGATGAAGAGGCGATCGGGGCGGAAATTGCCAAATTTAGCGTTTCTCAGGTTTCAACCCTGCCACAACCTGAAAAAGAAATAATTTCCAAAAATCGCCAAGAAGTTTTAGAGGAGCACCTTTTGGCCTTAGGTTTTCAGTCGGAAAAATGGCAGTGGCTGCGAAAAAGGAGGGTTCTCTCTTTGGTTAAAACTCCGCGGTTTTTAAGAATTTTGGAAGTTTTGGGTGATTATCTTAAAAAATACAAAACTTTGGACTC
>JBNAVS010000001.1:0-31537 GCA_049700235.1 Microgenomates group bacterium | reverse complement strand
GGGATTGTTAAACCAGCTTATGCCCAGGCAGGAGTAGGTTTTCAAGGCCTCCGGCCAATTCTGTCTTTATGGAAAGTTTTTCGCAACATTGCTTATCTATTTTTTACGATTGTTTTTGTCGTCATTGGTTTTGCCATTATGTTTAGGGTTAAACTCAACCCCCAAACCGTCATCTCCATCCAAAACGCCATCCCCCGCGTCGTCGTCGCCCTCATTTTAGTGACCTTCTCCTACGCCATCGCCGGGTTGTTGATTGATTTGATTAATATCTTAATCGCCCTGGGGGTTCTGGTAGTTGCTCCAGTTGCTGGTTGGGATAACATGACCAAGATTGCTTCCGAGCAACAAAAATATATGGGGCTTAGTTTTGGACAAGGATGGGGTTTAATATTTGGAGGAACCAATAAGGCAGTATGGGAAACTTTTGCCGGTAATCTTGGTACTTTGGTTGGAGGAGCATTAATATGGGCAATTTTAGGAGTAATTATTGGTTTTTTGGTAGCAGGACCTTTAGGGGCTGGTGCTGGAGTTGCCGGCGGCATTGCGGGGCCTGCCATTCTACTTGAACTTTTATTGGCAATTATCGCTTTGTATGTCATGGTTAAATTGTTTATCTCCTTAGTAAAATGTTACATAAGCATCATCCTTTCTGTAATTTTTGGGCCTATCCAAATTATGCTTGGTGTTTTGCCGGGGGCCCAAATGGTATTTGGGAGTTGGTTAAGAAACCTTCTTGCTAATATCGCTGTTTTCCCTGCTACTGCCCTTTTTCTGCTCCTTAGCTGGCTGTTGGTCGACCAGCTTGCAGGTGCGGCAAGAACAGGGCAAATGTGGAGCCCACCGGTTATTCATTCAACCGGAGGAGCTTTACTTGCTCTCATTGCTTTTGGTATGCTATTAACGATTTCTAAAGTTCCTGATATGGTCAAAGAAGCCCTCCAAGTCAAAACCTTCCCCTACGGCGCGGCGATTGGGGAAGCTCTTACTCCAGTAAGAGTACCTGCAGCTGGAGCAGCGGGAGCAATTGAAGAAGCTGCCAAAGGTCAAAAGTGGTATATACAGTTAGTGGCGGGGTCTGCTGGACAAATTTTAAGAAAAATAGTGGGACTCCCGTAGATATAAAGAAAACTATTGTTTTTCCTTTGGCTGAGAGGGAACTAGACCCAGATCTGCAAAAAAATCTCTCCAACCTCCTTTGTCTCGCTCAACCATCCCTCTAACATATTTGATCCTTCTGGGATCTACAAGCCTCTTAATGGTTGGGGGCCTCAGTTTTCTTTTTGCTAGAGCAATCTTAAACTCTTCTAGTTCTTTTATGGCGTCTAATCTTTGAGAGACCTTTAAAGTTCCTGCTCCCCCTTTTCCCTCACGAATATCACTAATTTTGTCCATCATATCCAAGAGTAGCTGCATATCTGCCCATTCTCGAGCAATTTTTTCTGCTGGGAGTCGATTTAATGCCCTTGCTAATCCAATTATTCCTTCGGTCTGTAAAACTTCAGCTAAGCTTTTTCCAGAAACAGGATCCTCAAATTTTTCAATAAACGGGGCAACTTCCCTAGGATCTAAATCTCCTTTTTTGCCATCATATACATATTTTCCAATTAGCTCCTCAGCAAATTTTCCGTTCTCATGAGGAAATCCCAAACAGCGGAAAATTGTATAAGCTACCCTAACTACCCCCCAGTCTGTTCCCACCGCCTCTTGCACCGCTTTTAAATAAGTTCTTATTTGATCCGGTCTTAATCTTAAATATTCAGAAAACCGAAGGCCTACCGAGGGTAGTTTTCCTTCGGCATCTAATCCGGAAATTTCGTCATGAATCCCCTCTTCATCAGCTACTTCATACCCTTGAAGCCTAAATAAGAGTGCTAAACAGCGTCGCGTCTCTTGATCAACTATAAGCCACTGGGCTATACCCTGGGGAGTCACTCCAAACTCAGTATTCAACATATTCGCCACTGAATCAATTCTACCAGCTCTCATCCTGTGGTCCAGAACTAATAACCCAAGAAGTCCGGTACGAGCTGCCCTTCTGAAATTCTTATCTCCCGCTTCAATTGCCACGGAAGCTCTATACCATACGTGTTGGTCACTAAGGCCTATTGCAGCAATATCGCTGAGGACTTCAGCCGGAGAAAAATCCCGGTAAATTTCCCTTGCTGGATCCGCCGGAATTACATCAGGTAAGCCATGCTGACGCGTCCATCTTTCGGAAAACGCTTCCTGCTCCCCAAATATTTCTGATTTCGCTACCTCAACTGACATCTTGCCTCAATTTTACCACACCCCTCTAAAAATTTCCAATAAAGATTTTTCAGGATTTCTTCGATTGAGGTTTCTGCTTGGTGAGTTATCGAATTAAGAGTTCCTTTTGAAATTGGTTTGTTGTGGACGGCAATCGTCACTTTTCTTCCATCGGGATGAATTAACCGAAAATGGCTGCCGCTTTTTCGCTTGACTTCAAACCCCATTCTTTTTAATGCTTTTATCATTCTTTGGGGCTTAATTTGGGGCAGTTTTGTCATAAGGCAAATGAAGGAGATAACTCAATCTTGGTAGTAGTGATTATTTCCTTTTCTGGCTCATCTACAGGAATCTCCTCTTTCTCTTTTACCAGGCACTCGAGATGAAATTTTATTAACTTTTGAAGATTATTCAAGGCTTCCTCAAAAGTATCGCCATCATCGGCAATGCCCAAAGTAGGACATAAAGCAGAAAAGCAAGATTCACCAGTTCCCGTTCTTTTATCTGGTTTTATAATTACGCGGTAGTTTAAAACTTTAGTTTGCATCTTACCCCAATTTTACCACACCCCTCTAAAAATTTCCCCTGGTTATTTTTTCGAAGAATGCTTTGAAAGAAACTTCAAAATATAATCACAATATTTGGCATACTGGTCAATTGCCTCGCCTATTGTTTTGTAGACAATATACTTGTCCAATTTATTATAACCATGAACAATAGCATTTCTAAAACCAGCACTCTCAGCAATCTGCAGGCTGAATTTTTTTGGCAAAACTCCCAATTCGCCTAAGGCTAAAAAGGAATCTTTATAATCCTTGGGTGTTTCTGCCCCTACTTTGGATAACTCTGCCACCAAATGGAAATTAATGTCTATTCCCCGCCCAATTATTTCCATAAAAAGATTCTTTAAGGCATGATACCTTAGCCAATCCTTCGCCACCTGAGTAAAAGTCAACTTCCTGAAGGTCTCTAGTTTTTCCAAATCTTCCTGGATTAAATCAATTTTTCGGCGAATAAACTTTTCGTCCAGCATTTAAATGCTCCATTAATTGACGTTGATGTTTTTCTACTAAAAAAGCTTCTAAGGCAAAAAGATCACTAGCATCGAAATAAGATTTATAAGCATAGGCTTTGTACTCATTAAAATCGGTTTGATCACCATAAAGAAGCTTGCCATCCCTAACTACATAGTAACGAAAAAGAGGGTCTTTTTTATGTAAGGTTTTAAGGTCTAATTCTCCAAATTCCCCAAAGATTTCGGAAAGCTTAAAAAAAATCTCCATTTGTTCTTTAAAATCAATCCCTCCTCTTCGGTAGATAGCAACATCAACATCCGGCTGGGGTCCTTTTTTGCCTGTTACCTGGGAGCCGTGAAGAATAATAAAATCAAGGTGATGTTTTTTGCCAATCTTTTGGATCTGTTTTTTTTGCTCTTTAGTTATCTCCATCCTGCTTAAATTCTACCACAACCAAAAACCTGCTACAAGGGGCTAATTTGATATATTTTGATTGGCTTGAAGTGGGAAGATTATCGGTTTAGAATATTTTATATGCCTGTCCAACAACATCCGGTACCCCAACATATTGCTTCCTACGAATTTCGCTTAGTTGGGGATATGACTCTAAAGCAATTTGGCTATTTGGCTGGTGGAGTATTAGTCTCCTTATTTTTTTATGGCCTGCCCTTAGCTGGATTTATTAAATGGCCCTTAATTTTATTTTTTGGATTTTTGGGTTTTGCCTTTGCTTTTATGCCAATTGAGGAAAGGCCGCTTTCCACTTGGCTTTTAGCTTTTATCAAGGCAGTATTTTCTCCAACTTTATTTCTCTGGCAAAAAGAGGCAAAAAAACCAGAAATCTTTGAACCAATTGCCCGCCAACCGGCAATCACAAAGGCCCCCCCCTCTGATATCCAGCAACTCAGCCAATATCTAAAAACCCTCCCGGCTGGGGAAGAAAAAAGCCCGCTTGATAAAAAGGAGGAGGAGTTTTTGCAACAAATCGCTAATCTTTTTCCTGTCTCCCAAAAACCAGCCACTCCCCCCAAACCACCGGTACTCACTTTTCTTAAAGAATTTCCCGGGGTAAAAGAGCCGGAGACAACAATAAAGCCTCCTAGAAAACCCTTTCCAAAACACCCAATAGAATTCTTTATTCGTCCACCCCAAAAGCCCCCAAAACCAACGGTTAAGGCAAAAACAAGTAGCCAATTGCCAATCCCCATTCCTCCTCCAGCACCAAATATCGTCAGTGGCATGGTTTTTGACAAAAACGGTCAGATTGTTGAGGGAGCAATTTTGGAAATTAGAAATAACCAGGGGTTGCCGGTGCGGGCTTTAAAAACCAATAAATTAGGTCAATTCATTATTGCTACTCCCTTGGAAAATGGGAAATACGAAATGGAAATCGAAAAAGAAGGCTTAAATTTTGATATAATCAAATTTGAAGCAAAAGGGGAAATGATTCTCCCTTTTGAAATCAGAGCGAAATGATTCCTGCCCAAGCTATTCGTGCCAGCACCCAAGACCATTTAGAGATTGAGGATATCAAAGATAGCATCGTCATTTTAAAAGATGGCGGCGCTTGTTTAGTAATCTCTGTTACCTCAATAAACTATGATCTTCTATCGGAAAAAGAACAAGAGGCAATAATTTATGCTTACGCCGGGCTTTTGAATTCTTTGACTTTCCCTATTCAAATCGTCATTCGCTCCCAACAAAAAGATGTAAGTGCCTACCTAAAGCTTTTGGAGGAAATGACAGAAAAAGAGAGTCGTCCTTTAATTAAAGAGCAAATCATAAAATACGCCAAGTTTGTTGGCGAGACAGTTAAGAAAAACAATGTTTTAGATAAAAAATTTTATATTGTTATTCCGATGAGCGCCTTAGAAATTGGTGCCCCCAAGGCTTTTGTCGCCACTCTTAAACCGGGAAAAAGAAAACTTCCCTTTGACAAAACTTATATTTTGAAAAAGGCAAAAATCAATCTTTATCCAAAGCGCGACCATATTTTGCGGCTTTTGAACCGGTTGGGAATTAAAGGTCACCAACTAGAAACCAAAGAACTAATTAAGCTGTTTTTTGAGATTTATAATCCTGAATCACCGGGTCAACAAATCATTGAGGGCGAGCAATACCAAAAACCCTTGGTCCAATCAACTATGCCAACAATCACCCCAGAAATTTCTCCCCCTCCCTTCCAGGAAAATATTGGCAATCAAAAAGAAAGTTACTCTTCAGCAACAGTTTTCGAAAAGATTAATAGTTTAGTAAAAGAAGCAACAAAAACAAAATGACTAAAAATTAGACATTAGACATTAGTTATTAGAAATTAGAAATTTTTATGAAATTGCCTTTTATTAGCAAAAACCAAAATAAGCCATCTCAAAATCCGGTCGTTAACCAAGAAGCTGACCCTATTGCCCAATTAGCTAAGGGGCTTGTCTCTGTTCAGGACATTATCGCTCCCGGAGCAATTGAGGTTGATTTTGATCATTTAAAAATTGGCAATAAATACTTCCGAACTCTTTTTATTGCCGGTTATCCGCGGTTTGTCTCCGCCAACTGGCTGGCACCATTAATCAATTTTGACCATAGTTTGGACATTGCGATGTATATTTATCCAATGGAAGGAAAAGGGGTCTTAGATGAGTTGCGCCGGAAGATTACCGAAATGGAAGCCGAGCTCCAAATCACCGCCGAAAAGGGTCGCCTCCCTGATCCGGGAACCGTGGCCAAACTTGAGGATGCTCGTCAGCTTCAGGAGCAACTAGTGAAAGGAGCGGAAAGATTTTTCCAATTCGGTCTTTATATTACTATTCCTGCAAATTCTTTGGAAGAACTTAACCAGGTTTCTAAACAGGTCGTCTCTACTTTAGGCTCACTTCTAATTATCTCCAAACACGCCACTTTACAAATGGAAGAAGGATTCAAAACGACCATTCCTACTTGTATTGACAAACTAATGGTTACCCGCAATATGGACACAACCTCGCTGGCAACCACTTTTCCTTTCACCTCTTCGGAGCTAACGGCAAATGAGGGAATTATGTATGGGATTAATGAGCATAACGGATCGCTGGTTATTTTTGATCGCTTTACTATGGAGAATGCGAACACGGTCGTCTTTGGAAAATCCGGCAGCGGGAAAAGTTTTCTGGTTAAGCTTGAGGCATTGCGCTCTTTAATGTTTGGGACAGAAATTATTATCATTGACCCTGAGGCAGAATACAAAACTTTAGCAGAGGCGGTTGGGGGTGAATATATTTCTTTTGGCTTCGGGACTCAGGCAAAAATCAACCCCTTTGATCTTTCCGCTGTTTATGAAGAAGGGGAAGACAATTTAAGGTTGAAGCTCCTTTCCTTGCATTCTTTATTTAAAATCATTATGGGAGAACTTACTCCTATCGAGGTCTCGATTTTAGATCGAGCCTTGGTTGCTACCTATAAAATGAAGGGGATTACCCCAGACCCAGCAACCCAAAAAAACGAGCCACCCTTAATGGAGGATCTTTACAAGACTTTAATTGGCATGGAACAACCAGAGGCAAGTTCCTTGGCTGCGAGAATAGAAAAATTCGTTCGTGGCAGTTTTGTGGGGATTTTTGACCAACATTCAAATGTTGATATTAAAAATCCATTTACGGTTTTCTCCTTAAAAGAACTCGAAGAAGCCCTCCGGCCAATTGCCATGTTTATCACCTTGGATTATATCTGGACAAAAATTAAAAGAGAAATGAAAAGACGGATTTTAATCGTTGATGAAGCCTGGCATCTAATGAAATATCCAGACTCGGCTTTGTTTTTGAATTCAATTGCCAAAAGAGCAAGAAAGTATTTCTTAGGTTTGACAACGATTACCCAAGATGTTGAGGACTTTTTAGCCACCGAATTAGGACAGGCAATTATTAACAATTCTTCTTTAAGGATTTTAATGAAACAGGCTCCTTCCTCAATTGATAAAGTAGGGAAGGTTTTTTATCTTTCTGAGGGAGAAAAACATCTTTTGCTGGCGGCTGATGTTGGTGAGGGTTTGTTTTTTGCCGGAACCAACCATGTTGCCATCCGGGTTGTTGCCTCTCCTGAAGAACACCGCCTAATTACCACCAAACCAGAAGAGATCTTAGCCCAAATTCAAGAACAGCAAAAAAAGATTTTTCCCAAAAAAGAAAATCCCCAAGTATGATATTATTAAATTATGGAGGAAAAGGAATTTTACCAGTGGCTTGAGGTTTTAATTTATTCTCTTCAATTACCAGAATGGCCGTTGGAAGAAAAAATCAGTCGGGAAGAAGCAATTGTTTTAATTGCTAATTTTTTTAATTTAGATCCCACCGACCCCCAATTTCTCCAAAAGGCTTTTTTAAAATTAAGTGAGATTGAAGCCAGAGAAGAAGTTGCGAGCATCCCTCCAAATTTAAAGGAGTTGGTTGCCGTTTACGAAGAACATCTAACAACCCAAGAGGCGCAAACTAAAGCCAATCCTTCTTATTGGGAATACTACCAGGCAATTTTTGAAGAAGTCTTAAAAAAAATCAAAAATCCCTATTTAGCAAAAGCGGTTAGCCAACGGGTAACCCAAAAGGCAGCAGAGGCACTTCCCCAAGTAACTCATCCTCAAGCATTTGAAGAAACAGTTCCTCCGGAAGAATATCAAAAAACTATCCAACCGATAATCGAAGAGGAGCTTGCCAAGGTAGGAATTAACGTTCCTCCGCAGGAAAGCGAGGCTATTGCCAAAAAAACTCAATCCTTAGCAGCAAAATTGGCCGCCACCCCCCGGCCAATCCCAACCCCTCCTCCTCGGCCTCCCATTTCCGAGGAAATCCCTCCTTCAGTAACCGCCAAAATTGCTGCTGAGCCCCAGGGAGTCGCCTTTAAGCCAGTTTTTACTCTCCTTCATCCGCCAACGGCAGTTAGTTTCGCTAAAAAAATTGTCCTTACCCCAATCGTTAAACCCCTCCAGTGGGCGGTAAAAATTGCCCCGGAAAATATCTCTGAAGAAATAAAGAAAGCTGTTTTGGAAGGATTAACCAGCAGAGACATTCAGGCAAGTATTAAGGCTTTAAAGGAAGCGGGATTGGCTTCAGCCCATCCAAAAATTAATCAACTTAAAACCCCCCAGGAAAAATTAGAAATCTTCGAATCTTCCCATAAAGTCTTATCTTTTTTTCTTCGCCACTATCATGAATTTTCCAAAAAAACCGCCAGCCGGCAAATCCAAGAACCGCAAACCGGTTTATGGCTTCCCCGGCTTTCTCCTCAACCGGTATGGCACAAACAAAAAGGATATAGTTGGTCGCTGCGGGAAGGACTAAATCGTTTAGGAGTTTTTTTAAAAACTCACCAATGGATTCCTACTCCTTCGGGAAAAACTATTTCCTTTGTTTTACCCGATAAAATCACCAGATTAATTACCTTCGGTAAAATCCAAAGTTTTGCCGCCCTAAAATCCGCCGCCTCTAAAAAAATAGTTCAGCCAGTCTTGATCTGGTTGGGAAAAACAGCTATCGGAAAAGCGATTAAGACTGGGGCAAAAAAGGTAGCTTCCTGGGCTTTAGCTAAATTAGGTATTTCTCTTGCCGGAGCTGCCGTCGGCGCTGCCGCCGGCCCGCCAGGATGGGTAGCCGCTCTGGTTTCTTTTTTACCTACTATTGTAAGTTGGGCTAAAAGGGGATTAAAGCGATTATCGGAAAAACCGGAATTGGCAATTTTTTTGGGAATTGGACTTATTGGTATGCCAATTTTAGTCCCCATGCTTCCGGCTTTAGGATTTATTTTTACTGCCGCGGGGATAATTTCCGCCGGTATAGGTCTTCTTAGTAAGGCAACTTCTTTTATAGCCGGCGCAGCGGCCAAAGTTGGTAGTTTTTTAAGCGGTGCTGCCAACGCCATTGGCGGATTTTTTTCTTCTTTGACAACTGTTTCTTTTCCTTCAGCTTTGCCTATGATTAGCGTAACCGGAAGTATAGGGGTGATCTCCACGCTTAGTCTTTTGGCTATAATCACCTCCACGGGCGCATTCATTACTTCCTCTAAATATATTGCCCCCCCAGAAGCTCAGCTCATTCAAATAATTAAAACTGCCAACCCCTTAATTCCAATAGTCGGCGGGACTGAAGTAAATTATAGAATAGTCATCACTTCCGGCGTCGAAAAATTAACGCAAGTTACTATAAAAGACGAAGTTGACACTAACCACCTGGAAAATTTTTCCATTGCCCCACCCGGAAGATTAAATGGAAACGTTATTAGTTGGCCGGAATTTGAGTTAAATGGAATTGGAAATTCAATTGTCTTTACCTATTCAGCTAGGGCTAAGGCTGGCGTTACCCAAGAAACTAAAATAACAAACGTTGTAATTGTCAGCGGTAAAACACCTAGCGGGGAGATTATTACCAGGAAAGCCTCAACAACCTTAAACAGCGATGGCGGAGAAATTGTCTTGCGCGCCCTAGAAATTATTAATTCTCTCTCTCGAGGGTTCTGGAATTATTGGAATCGCTCTTCATTGTACCCAGAATTATTTGACGAAGCCCTTTACCAACAACATCCTAACCATTGTGTTTATAGAGAAAACTATCCCCCCGGATGTACCGGCGACTTTGAAGAAACACTCAACCTTTTCTGGTGTACCTGGCTGGTAATTAAATCCTATAATGAAACCGGACATCCAATACCAGCCTATATCAGCTCTCAAGCAATGGCAAACTGGTTCCAATCCCAAGGAAAATTTCTTCCTGCCAACACAAACATTTCCCAAATCCAACCAGGAGACGTTCTTTTTCTTATAGTTCCCGCAGTTTCCGAAAAAACAGCTCATCATGTAGCAATCATCTCCGAGGTTACTCCGGATTACATTCGTACTCTAGACGCTAATAGCTCTGAAACTATGCATACTTATACGGTTGCCGAAGGTAAGGTTCAAAATTTACCCGGTTTGGCTATTTACGGGTTTGGCAAGCCGTAGTTCACATGTGATAAAATAATTAAGAAAAATATGCTTTTTAAAAATTTTAAAAAACCAAACTTAACCATTTTAATTATAGGAATATTGGCATTTTTGGCTACTATTTTAGGAATAATAGTATTTGCCCTGCCTAAACCTCCGAAGATAAAATCTGTTTCTCCCGCAAACAAAGAAACTTCGGTTAAGTCTTTTACTCCTATTAAAATAGTCTTTAATAAAAAAGTCCCTCTTAAAAATCAAAGGCTGTTTTCAATTCAAACAACTCCCCCCTTTTCTTTTAAAACAAACTGGGGCAACTCAAGCGTTTTAATAATTACTCCCACTCAACCATTTCTTTCCCAAACCTCCTACCAAATAAAGCTTCTCTATGATAATAAAGACTTTTTTTCTTGGTCCTTTGATTCTGAATCGACACCTGAGGAGTTAACATCAGAAGAACAGGCTAAACTTCAGGCAATCGGCGATATAAGCTTTAACGAAGCAATTACTCTTCTGTATCAAAAAAAACCCTGGTTGAAAAAGCTTCCCATAGTTAATAATAAGTATGTTATTGTTTATGACTTTGAAGACCAAGCTATCAGGGTAAGATTAATTACAGATGCCACCTCTAAATTGTCCCAAGAAGAACAAGTTTCTCAAATAAAAAATGCTGCCTTTAAAGAACTTGAAAATATTGGAGTTAATCTCTCTGAAGAAAAAATAAATTGGGTTTTTATCCCCTAGCTTTTACTCCTGGACCCTAACCGGCATAATAATGTGAAGATAAGAAGAATCACCAACCGGGCGAAAAACGCCAGGATTCAAAGGGGTAGTCATTTCAAAAGAAATCTGTTCAGTATCTACAGAATTTAAAAAGTCTAGCAAATAACGGGAGTTAAAAGCAATATTGTTGTCATCACCTTCTTGTTTGACTTCCAACTCCACTAGATTCTCTCCAACCTGGGGAGCATTGGAAGAAATTTTCAATTTTAAATTTTCAATTTTAAATTTTATAATGTTTGCCGACTCCCGGGCGAAAATCGAAGCCATCCGCACTGCCCGCAAAAACTCTTCTTTCCCCAAAACAATTTTTGTTGTCCATTTTTCAGGAATGATCTTTTCAAACTCAGGAAAGCTGCCTTCAATTAAGCGGGAAACAACTTCGCAAAAAGGGGTAGAAAAAATGATTTGATTTGAAGAGGGAGTAATTGCTAAACCTATTTGCTCTTCCTGTTTTTGCTCACTTAAAATTTTTCCTACCTCAGCCAAAGTCCTGGCGGGAATAATCAGACCCTTTTTAAACTCCTTAACCTCCTCAACTTCTTTTATTTTTCCCATTTTTTTAAAAGACAACCGATAGCCATCGGTAGCTACTAAAACTAAATTGTCTTGAATCATTTGGAAAAGAACTCCAGTTAAAACTGGCCTTCCTTCATCTTGGGCAGCAGCAAAAACAACCTGAGAAATAGAGGAGAGTAGTCCTTCTCCGAGAAAAGAAAAAGTTTGCTTATCTTCTAAAGTTGGAACTGGGGGAAACTCTGAGGCCGGTAAACCAACAAAGCTTGCCGAGTGAGAACTGCAAGACAAATTAAGACTATTATCTTTAACTTCTAACTCTATCTTTTCTGGCGGCAAGAAAGAGACAAATTCGCTTAGGATTTTCGCCGGAACACAAATTGCTCCTTCCTTTTCAATTTTTGCTCCAAGCCAATAATTTATCCCCGTTTCTAAATTTGTTGCTGAAAGCTTTAGTCTTCTTTTTTCCGTAGCCAATAAAATGTTACCCAAAACCGGAAGTTGGGCTTTAGAAGCAACCGAACGGCTAACAGTCGAAAGGCCTTTAGCTAAGTTTTCTTGCAAGACTGAAAGTTTCATTATTCATATCGTAACATGTAACAAGCTAATATGCAACATGCATTTTTTCGTCTCACTTCTCACTTTTAAATTAGTAATTGTAGTAGTTCTGTGAATAAGTTAGTAAGTTTTAAATTTAATTTTAATTTTCGGATTTTATTTTTGTTTAAAAACTTGTTAACATTTCCCTTTCCAATGTTGATAAGTGGATATCTTTGGTAAGTTATCCATAAAGCCTTTTCCTTATCCCTGCCATATCAACACGCAAATCCTCAGAGGAAGGAAGGAGTTTGGTGATCTTTTCCACACCGTAAATTATTGTTGAATGGTCTCTTCCTCCCAAAAGCCGGCCAACCTCTACTAAGGAGAGTTTTAAATCGGTGCGCAAAAAATACATTAAAATTTGCCGGGGTAAAACAAATTCTTTTAGTCTTCTTTCTCCCAACAAATCAGAGACCTTGAGATTGAAATAGGAGGCAACTGCCGAGATAACTTCTTTTGGTTTAATGAAGCGTGAAGGAAAGTCGTTTGTTCCTAATTTTCCTAAAAGGGCAGTGACCAGCTCTTCGCTGAGGGAAACTTTTTTTACCTGGATTTCGTTAATTATTTTTGCTAAAAAACCTTCCAAACCTCGGGTTGAGGTAATGTTGCCGGCGATAAGCTTTGCCAATTGGATAGAAAGATTAATCCCTCGTTGTTGAGCTTTAATTAGCAAAATCGCTGTTCTTAACTCAAAATCTGGCGGTTGGATATCAACAATTAGCCCTCCCTCAAATCTTGAGCGCAGACGATCTTCTAATTTTCTAATTTCTGAAGGAGGTCGGTCTGAGGTTAAAACGATTTGCCCACCAACCCGCCACAAAGCATTAAAGGTGTGGAAGAATTCCTCCTGGACCTTTTCCCGACCGGCAATAAACTGAATGTCATCAACAAGGAGGATTTTAACCGTCCGGTACTTTTTTTTGAACTCTTCGGTGGTCTTTTTTCTAATCGCCTCAACGATTTCGTTGGTAAATTCCTCACCGGTACAATAAACTAATTTCGTTTTCGGATTTTTAACCAAGATTGCATTTCCAATTGCCTGAATTAAGTGGGTTTTTCCTACCCCTACTCCTCCGTACAAAAACAAGGGGTTGTAGGCCTTTCCCGGCGATTTTACTACTGCTTGAGCGGCGGCATAAGCCATTTGGTTGGTTGAGGAGACAGCAAAATTTTCAAAATTAAAATCAGGCCGTAAACCAGCCTGATTAATTGCCTCGACGACCTGGGGATTTTCCTCGGGCTTTTCAAATAAAGGCTCCTTTTTCTGTTGCCTGTTGCCTGTCGCCTGTTGTGGATTCTGCTTTACCACAAAAACCAAATCATTCTTTTTTTCGGTTGCCTGATCCAAAGCCTCCTTTATTAGACCATAATAGCGGTCTTCCACGGTTTGTCTCACAAAAGGATTTGGGCAGCCAATTTCTATAATTTGTCTGTTTTTCTCAACTGGCTTGATATTCACAATAAAAGTTTGGGGGAACCAAGTATTGAAATTGGCGGGAGAAAGGCTAATTTTTAGATTTTCCAAAACAGTTTGCCAAATTTTTTCTTTATCCATAGGAAGAAATTTTGGAGCAGGCAAATTTAGCTTACCAACTTATCCACAATTTGTCAAGAAGATATTTGACGAATATGAACTGCTTTGTTAAAATCAAAATATGCCAAAAAGAACCTGGCAACCAAAAAAATTAAAAAGAAAAAGAAAGCACGGATTTCGGGCGAGAGTGAGGAAGGCTGATGGGAGAAAAGTGATTAAAAGAAGAAGATTAAAAGGTAGAAAAAGATTGTCTGTCTAGCCGTGCTTCCAAAACAAAACCGACTTCCTTTAAAGACCGAGTTTGAGCGAGTCCGCAAAAACGGAAAGCTTTTCCAAGGAGAATCGTTCAGTCTACTTGTTGTTGCCCGAAGACTAACGAGCAACGATCAACGACCAAAATTTGCCTTTATAATTTCCAAAAAAATCCACCCGCGGGCAACTAAAAGAAATCGGGCAAAAAGGCTTTTGGCTGAAGCGGTGAGGGTTTTTTTGCCGCAGATTCGAGGAGGCGTAGAAGGTGTTTTTTTAGCAAAAAAAGCGATTGTTGGCAAAGGATTTGGCGAGATCAAAAATGAAGTGGAAAAGGTTTTTCAAAAAGCGAAAATTATTTAGCAATATAGCGATATAGAAGCAATAGCATTTGGAGGCAAGTAAATGATGAAAAAATTGGCACTTTATTTAATTAAACTTTATCAGCGATCTTGGTTTTACCGCTCGGCAATTTTAAAATTTTTGTTTTTGTCTGACGCTGCCTGTCGCTTTACCCCAACTTGTTCCCAATATACCTATCAGGCAATTTCAAAGTATGGTATAATCCGAGGAGGATGGATGGGATTAAAAAGAATCCTCCGGTGTAATCCTTGGAGCAAGGGAGGAAAAGACCCACTAAGGTAAAATGTTTTATACCCTACTTTATCAACCATTAGTTAACGGCTTGATTTTTTTCTACAAAATTTTTGACAATTTTGGGGTGGCGATTATTGTCCTAACGATTTTGATTCGCCTTTTAACAATTCCCTTAACCTTACCTTCTTTAAAAGTTGCCAGCAAAATGAAGGAGCTTGCTCCTCAGTTGGAAAAATTAAAAAAGAAATATGGCAAAGATAGGCAAAAATTTGCCCAAGCCCAATTGGAAATTTACAAAAAACATAAAGTTAATCCTGCCGCCGGCTGCCTGCCCCAAATTATTCAACTTATAATTTTGATTGCTTTGTATCAGGCCTTTATAAAAGTTTTGCAACCGGATGGCAATGTGATAGAAAAATTAAATGAGGTTTTATATCCGGTTTTGCAGTTGCCAGCAGAAACAGTAATTAATTCCCGTTTTTTTTATCTGGACTTAGCTAAGCCTGATGTTTTCCATCTTCCAGGGGTTGCTTTTCCCTTACCTGGTTTTTTTCTTTTGCTCGCCGCCTTAGTCCAGTTTCTTTCCTCAAAAATGATGCAACCAGCGGTAGCAGTTTCCCGGCAGCAGGCAAAAGAAACCCCGGCCGCTCAAGATGATGTGGCGGCGGCGATGCAAACCCAAATGCTTTATTTATTTCCTTTAATGACAATTTTGATTGGTTATTCTTTTCCTTCAGGCTTGGTTTTGTATTGGTTGGTTTTTTCTGTTTTTACTGCTGTTCAACAATATTTTGTTAGTGGGTTAGGGGGGCTAGAACCATGGAGAAACAAGTTAAAAGTCAAAAGTTAAAAGTCAAAAGTTCAATTATAGAGGGAATTTTAAAAGAACTTTTGGAACATTTGGAGGTTGGAGCAACTTTTTCCATCGAAGAAAAAGAGGAAACATTTTATATCAATTTACAAACTGATAATCCGGGAATCCTCATCGGTTACCATGGCCAAACTTTATTTGCTTTGCAGTTGATTTTATCCTTGATTGCTTACCGGCGAATAGGTGAGTGGACAAAGATTGTTGTTGATGTTGGTGATTACCGCCAGCGCCGGGAAGAGACTTTAAAAAGAATGGCTTTTTCTGTTGCCCAAAAGGTGAAATTCTCCCATCAAGAACAGGAACTTCCCCCAATGTCTGGCGCTGAGCGGAGAATAATTCATTTGGCGCTTTCCGATGATCCGGAGGTGGAAACCGAATCCCGGGGGGAAGGAAAAGAAAGAAGGGTAGTTGTCAAACCCAGGGCATGAAGCTTCATCAAAAAATTTTTTTACTTTTAGTTTTGCTTTTGCCGGTGCAATTGGGCAGGCATTTTTGGCCAAGTTGGAGTTATGTAATGGGGTTGAGGGTTGATTATCTTTCGCCAACGATTTATTTAACAGATATTTTGGTGTTTGGGATTTTGTTATTCTGGCTGGTTGAAAAATTTCAAATTAATGAATTACGAATTACGAATTACGAATTACGAAGACATTGGTGGGTTTTAGCTTTTTTTGTTTTTTTGTTACTTAATTGTTTTTTTGCCCAAAATCAAGGGGTGGCGATTTATAAATTTATTAAAATTATCGAATTTGCCCTTTTAGGTTTTTATGTTGCCAAAAACAGTTACGTGTTACGCGTTACGTGTTACGTGTTACCCTGGGCGGTGGTTTATTCCTCTCTAATTGCTATTACCCAATTTCTTAAGCAAGCCTCCTTAAACGGAGTATTTTACTGGCTCGGTGAGCGGACCTTTAACGTCGCAACTCCGGGAATTGCCAAAATTGATTTTTTCGGCCGTCTTTTAATGCGTCCCTACGCTACTTTTCCTCACCCCAATGTTTTGGCGGGATTTGTTTTGGTTGCTTTTATTCTTTCTGCCCCTTTTGTTTATAAAAAGAATAAATTACTTTTTACTTTTTACTTTTTACTTTTTACTTTTGTTTTGGTTTTCTCTTTTTCCCGTTCTGCGTGGATAGTTGGCTTTTTAGTTTTTTGGTTTTGGTTTTTCCAAAAAAAATTGCGGTTATGGCAAAAGCAAATCCTTTTGTTGTTTTTTTTCTTGTTGCCATTTCTTTATTTAATTAGGTTTTCAAATTTTCCCGAAGAAGCTTTTATCCAACGAATTAAATTAGGAGAAATTGCTCTCCAATTAATTAAAGAATCGCCTTTGATTGGTTTTGGTTTAAATAATTTTGTGGTTCGTTTACCGGAATTTTGGCAAGGACCAACTTTCTTACTCCAGCCAGTTCACAATATTTATCTTTTGATTGCAGCAGAGACTGGGCTGATCGGCTTGCTGATTTTTCTCTGGTTTTTGTTTTTGACTTATAAAAGACTAATCACTGATCACTATTCCCTATTCACTGCCCTCAGCGCCATTCTGGCGCTAGGGCTTTTTGACCACTATTGGCTTACCCTCCAGCAAACCCAGCTTTTATTTGCGATTGTCCTAGGATTGTCTTGGGGGGTTAAAAGAGCCAAAATAGATTTATGATAGTGGAAAAGAAAGTTTGGCCGAAATATTTTGAGGAAATTTTAAGCGGGAAGAAGAAATTTGAATTGCGGTTGGCGGATTTCGAAATTAAACCTGGAGACTGGTTGCTGCTGAAAGAGTGGGATCCAAAAACGCAAAAGTATACCGGAAGGAAGATTAAGAAAAAGGTTGCTTATGTTTTGAAAACCAAAAACTTGCCATTTTGGAATAAAGAGGTGGTTAAAAAGTTTGGATACCAGATAATTCAGTTAGAATAGAAAACAGAAAGTTTAAAAAGTTTAAGAAGTTTAAAAGTATAAAAAGTTTAAGGGGCTGCTTTTAGGTGAAGTTTTTGGTAAAATAATTAAACCAATGAAGATTACCAAGGCAATTATTGCTGCTGCCGGTTATGGGACAAGATTTTTGCCGGCAACAAAAGTCCAGCCAAAAGAGATGCTTCCCTTGCTGGATAAACCAATTATTCAGTATTTGGTTGAAGAGCTGGTTGCCTCCGGAATTAAAGAAATTATTATTGTCACCCGTGCCGGCCAGCACATTTTGGAAGACCATTTTGATTCCTCGCCCGCTTTGGAAAATATGCTGGAGATAAATGGCAAAACAGAATATCTAAAAATGGTTCGCCAAATTCCCCGGTTGGCAAATTTTGTTTATTTGCGGCAAACAAAAGATTATCCTTATGGCAATGGCACTCCTCTTTTAGTTGCCGCTCCTCTTCTTTCTAAAAACGAAGCTTTTGTCTATCTTTTTGGCGACGATGTGGTTAAAAGCAAAATTCCGGCAACAAAACAACTAATTGATATCTGGGAAAAATTCAAACCGGCAGCAGTATTAGGAGTTCAGAAAGTTCCTTGGGGAGAAATCCATAAATACGCTAGCATTAAATACAAAAAGAAAAGTAAGCTTCCTTGGCAGGCGGCGGCGATTTTGGAAAAACTACCAGCAGACAAAGCTCCTTCAAATATGGCTCAGTTTGGAAGATTTGTTTTGACTTGGAAAGTAATTGAAGTTTTGAAAAAGCAAAAATTGGGGAAAGGAGGAGAGCTTTGGTTAGCTGATGCCTTAAATACATTAGCAAAAAAAGAGGTGGTTGTTGCCCAACCAATAAAAGGAACTTGGCTAACAACTGGTGACCCCTTATCCTGGGTGAAAACCAATATCGAATTTGCTTTAGAGAAAAAAGAAATAAGGGAGGAACTTTTGGATTTTTTGAAAGAAAAATTAGCGGCGGAGATTGGAAACAATCGTAAAAATCAAAGAAAGAAGGAGGCTTAGTAAAAGCATTGTTCCTAAGGGGGCGTAGAAAGAAAAATTTTTGCCTTTAAGATAAATATCTCCCGGAAGTTTGCCCACAAAAGGAAGTTTGCCTAAAAGCAAAATTACAACCCCAACAAAAATTAAAATAACCCCTAAGGTAATAATTATTTTTCCTATCTCTGGCATTTACTCAATTTCAAAAACAACCACGACTGTTTTGCCAACAGTTGAAGTCCCCGGTTCAATCGGAGCGCCTCCACCCCCTCTTGCCTCAAACGTTAGGGGATAATAGGTCTGTGAGCTTCCTTCACTGATGCTTATGACTCTTTTTATTTTTACTCCAGAGTTTTTAGCGATTTCCTCTGCCTTTTTTCTGGCATTTTCTATTGCCTCTTTAAGAAGGGCTGTTTCTGTTTCTTTAACATCTTCCAGGGAAAAATTTGGACCATAGACATTGTTTGCTCCGCTTTTTCCCAAAAGATTAGCCAAATCTGAGGCGCGATCAACCTTCCGTAAAGTAATATCAATATTATTGCTTACTCGCCATTGTCCCGGCCTGGTTTTCTGTCTGCCTTCTTCGTAATAA
The DNA here is from genome assembly GCA_049700235.1 of Microgenomates group bacterium. GTDB lineage: Bacteria > Patescibacteriota > Microgenomatia > PFEM01 > JBNASD01 > JBNAVS01. The sequence goes on along the minus strand of JBNAVS010000001.1, from coordinate 12,702 downwards.
GTTTCCTCCTGCTGGTAAATACTTAAGTTTGAAGTTTTGATATCTTCGGCCTTAATGCCAAAGTTTTTAATCTCTTCAATTATTTTGTTTACTTTCTGATTGACCTCAGTAATTGCTTGGTCTTTATTATCGTTAACAGCATAAACCCCGGCGGTAAAAGTGGCAATTTGATTTTTTTCTTTAGTTTGGGCTTCGCCGGTAACTGTAATTGTTTTTGCCGGTAAAAATTCTATTTTCCCCCAATTGATTTTTGAGAAGGGAAAAAAGAAAAAGGCTAAAATAAAAATAATTACAATTAAGCCCAGACTTAAGAATATTTTTAAAAAATCATTAAGTTTTGTCATCAAATTAATCTTATCATCTTAGTTTTTTTTGTCAAGCCCTTGTATAAGTTACATCTGGGACAAATATGTTATAATTATCCTATGCTTGATCCGAGGACAATTAAGCAGATTAGGGAAATTGTTTTTCGCTATCTTGATCCCCAGAAGCATAAAGTTTTTATTTTCGGCTCCTGGGCTGAGGGAAAGGCAAGAAAGTTTAGTGATATAGATATTGGAGTGGAGGGAGAAGAACCACTTCCTCTATTAGAGCTTGAAGAGGCTTTTGAAGAATCAGACCTACCGTATTTAGTTGAGGTGGTTAATTTTACTCATCTTTCCGAAAAATTTAAAAAAGTTGCGAAACAAAAGATAATTCCCTTAAATTAAAATGACCAAACTTGAGTCTCAATATCAGGACTTACAAAAAGCATATCTTCGCTTAAAAGAGGCGGTTGCCCTTCCGCCAACAATTATTAATCGGGATGCCACTATCCAGAGATTTGAATTTACTTTTGAGCTTTGTTGGAAACTAATGAACAACATTGTTCCCAGTTTTTAGCCATTCTTTTTCCAGCTTTACCAGCCGATTTTCTTTAATTGCCTTTCTGATTTCTCTCATCAGTTGGTTGATAAAACAAAGATTGTGGAAAGTCGCCAGCCGGTAAGCTAAAAGCTCCCGAGTACGAAAAAGGTGATTGACATAGGCTCGAGTAAAATTTTGACAAACATAACAATGACAATCGGGATCCAATGGTTTTTTATCAGCCGCAAATTTCGTTTTCGTAATATCATAGGTAAAACTTTTAACTTTTAACTTTTGACTTTTAACTTTCGTAAGAATGTGCCCCATCCTCCCCAAACGGGTTGGCATGACGCAATCAAAAGTATCCACTCCGGTTTTAACCAAAGTAAAAATATCGTCAATCTCACCAACGCCTAAAAGATGGCGGGGTTTTCCTTTTGGCAGCAATGGCACCACCCAATCCAAAACTTTCCTCATTTCTTTTTTGCTTTCGCCAACAGAGACTCCACCGATAGCAATTCCGGCAAAAGGAAAGGAGGAGATAAATTTCGCCGATTTTTTTCGCAAATCCTCAAAAACCGAACCTTGGACAATGCCATATAAAGCCTGAGAACTTTTTAGTTTTTTGTAGGCTCTAAGCGATTCTTCAGCCCAACGATGGGTACGGGCCAAAGAGATTTTTGCTTGCCCGTGGCTTACCGGATAAGGGGTGCAGTCATCTAAAACAAAAATAATATCTGCCCCCAAATCTTTTTGAATAGCAATTGATTTTTCCGGGGTGAAAAAATGTTTGCTTCCGTCCCAGGGAGAACGAAACTCAACCCCACTGTTGTTGATTTTTACCAACTGATTTTCCCCCTCTCTGTTTAAGCTGAAAACCTGAAATCCCCCAGAATCACTCATTATTGGTCCTTTCCAGTTCATAAATTTGTGGATACCGCCTAATTTTTTAATAATCTTTTCTCCAGGTCGCAAATGGAGGTGAAAAGTGTTAACGAAAAAAGTTTGTGTTCCGGTTTGGGAGATTTCTTCCGGGGTTAAGCTTTTAACCGAGGCGGCTGTGCCAACAGCAACAAAAGCCGGGGTTTCAATCACCCCATGATTGGTTTGAATTTTTCCCACCCTGGCCGCCGTTTTTTTGTCTTGATAAACAAGGTTAAATTTAAACATTTTGACATAAGTTTATTTGTCTTTTAAAACAAATTCAATGGAGAAATTTTCTTTAACAAAATTTCAGATAGAAAAGTTGGTTGATTTCTGTTTTGATGTAGCTAAAGGAGCTTTTTTGGCAGGCTTGGGATTCACTTTTGCTGTTCCTACTCAACCTATGACAAGGATAGGATTTTTTATTAGTGGGTGACTGCGTTGATTTTTATTTATACTGGTTTATACTTAGGAAAGGAGGTTAAATAATGTTTTTAGACGAGAAAAGTTGGTTGTTTGTTATCAATTTATGGTATTTAGGTTTAGGGGTATTGTTGCTTTTTGTGGTAATAATTGCCTATCTGAATACTCCCAAATGGCGAAGAAAAGAAAGGAAAAGATGACGGAAAAAATTGTGGATTTTATTACTTATAATTTCTGGCTTCCCTGGATTCTTTTTGGGATAGCGATTTTTCTTCTTTATCGGGCAGGAAAAAGATAAAGGAGGCAATCGAGGAACTTCCAAGGCGAAAATTATGGTTATTAGTCAAGCGCCTTCAAAAAAAGAGAAATTGCTTTAGTTAAACCCCGGCTAATAATTACCATTGGGAAGTTCGCTTTGATTCTTCGGCGAAAGTTAGATATAATTTTAACTAATGAAGATTGACTTTTTACTTAAAAGGGCCCAAGAATTTCTGGAAACAGCGGAATATCATTTCTCCAACGAGAAATATCATTTAGTTGCCTTTGATTTGGAGCAAGCTTCTCAACTGATGTTAAAACATGCTCTTTTTAAAAAATTGAGACATTTCCCTCCAACCCATTCTCTAAAAGAACTTTTGAGAGCAGTTGGAAAGGCTTGGGGAAGGGAGAAGGAAATCGAAAAGTTTGGAGAAAAAAATGTTCATCTGATTGCCGACTTAGAGCAGGCTTATATTAGCTCGCGTTATCTGCCGGCGGAATTTAGTAGAAAGCAAGTTGAGGAACTAAAAGAATTTGTTAAGAAATTAGAGGAACTTTTAAATAAATTATGAGTAAAACCCTAATTGATATTTTAATTGAGGAGGCTTGGGAGAAAGAGAAATATTTTAAGAACTATTTAAGATATGCCAGAAAGATAAAAAAAGAAGCGGAAAAACTCCTCGGAAAAAGTCGGGTTTTTGTTTTTGGTTCGGTTTTAAAGAAAGATGAGGTCCCCCGGGATATTGATGTTTTGATTGTTTCTCCAAAGATCAAAAAGGGCTTTCCCCGAGGAAAAACTTTAGCCAAAATCTGGGAAAAAATTGGTTTTGCTTCCCCTTTTGAAATTCATTTCGCCAGCCCTTCTGATTATCAAAATTGGTATCGGTTTTTTCTCAAAGGGGCAAAGGAGATTTAAAAAAGATGAAAACCGTTGTTATTTGCGGCTCCCGCCGGTTTAAAAAAGAAATTCGAGAATTTGCCGCGGCGGACCCTGCCGAAATGTTTTATTTGACGAGATTGTTAAAACCCCGAAAGATTTGATTAAAAAACTAAAGTGAAGAAAGCTAGAATCCTTTCTCCAAAAGGATGCAATCATACCTCGGTAGGGATGTTGGTTTGGCAAGGGGATAGGCTTCTTTTAATTGAAAGAAAAAAGTTTCCTTTTGGTTTCGCTCCCCCAGCCGGGCATTGTGACGGTGATGATTATGAGTCAGCCGCAAAAAGGGAATTAGAAGAGGAAGTTGGATTAAAACCAACCCGCCTGAAATTGGTGTTTGAAGGGAGAAGAGAAAATCCTTGCCGCCGGCCCGGCGGAACCTGGCATTATTGGAAAATCTATCAAGTAGAGGCTGAAGGCGAAGTAAAAAGAAGTTTGGAGGAGACAAAGCAAACTGGTTGGTATTTAAAAGAAGAGATTAAAAATTTAGCCGAGCGGACCAAGAGATATCTTGACGGTAAGATCTCCGAGGAAGATTGGCAAAAATCTCCTGGGATTGAACCAGTTTGGTATGAGTTGTTTAAGCAGCTGGGGATAATTTAGCAAAAAGCGGCAAAAATCATCAATTTGCCGATAGTTGATCTTTACCAGTCTTGCCGTTTTTAAGAATTTCCCAACTGAAGGGAGGATATCTTCTTGCATGAGTCTATTTTAACATCTTTGGTTTCCAAAAGTGAGATTTTAAATCTACCTGAAACTTGCCAATAAATTTCACCCCCTCTTTTTTTAATTTTTCTTTTTGGATTTTTGCTCCCCCCAACGAATAATTTTTTGCTAAAAAGCCATCTCTCATTACTACCCGATGGCAGGGAATTTTTGGGTCAGTGTTGCCATAAATTGCCCAGCCAACAACTCTAGCATCTTTAATCCCTAAGGCCTTGGCAATTTCTCCGTAAGTTGTTACTTTTCCTTTAGGAATTTTGGCAACCAAATTACGGATTTTTCTAAAAATCATCGATTTTATGATATCATTACTTAAATGGATGACCAACAGATTTTTAAAAAGATAAAAGGAGGTAAAAAGCTTAGCCAGGCTTGTTGGATTTCCGACTTTCTTCGTGAGTTGGCAATTGAGAATATCAAAGAAAATTTAAGAAAAAAAGCTACCCCAAGACTTATTCAAAAAGAATTACAAAAAAGACTGCCATCAATTAATTATTAATAATTATTAAAATGGGACAAAAAGACATCCTTTTGAAGATTGCCCATCTTCTTAATCAAGCAAAGATTCCCTATCTTCTTACGGGAAGTTTGGCGGTTGCTTATTATGGTTATCCTCGAGGGACTCATGATATTGATTTTGTAATAGAGGTGGAAACAAAAGATCTGGAAAAAATTTTAGGAGTGGTTAAAAAACTTGGCAAAAAATATATTTTTGATAAAAATCAAATCAAAGAAGCGATTGAAAATTCTTCCCAGTTCAATATTTACCACCCAGAAAGTGGGGTTAAGATTGACTTTTGGGTTAGTAGCCGAAGTGATTTTGAAATCAGCAAACTTCGAAGGAGGAAAGAAATTTTTATAGAGAAACAAAAAGTTTTTCTTATTTCTGCCGAGGACCTAATTTTAACAAAACTTTTGTGGTGTCAAAGACTCCCAAGTGAAAGACATTTTTCTGATTGCAAAGGAGTTTGGGAAATCCAGCAAAAAAAACTCGACAAGAACTACCTTAATTTTTGGATAGATAAACTGGATTTGAAGGATGTTTTTGAGGAGATAAAGGAAGGAGTTTAATGAATGTCCTGTATATTTTTACTGATGGGGGAGCAAAGGGCAATCCCGGACCGGCGGCGGTGGCGTTTATCGTAAAAACCAGTCGGGGGAAAATTTTGGTCGAACAAGGGAAATTTATCGGGCAAACAACTAACAATGTTGCCGAATACAGGGCGGTAATAGAGGCGCTGAAATGGCTGAGAAATAACTTGATTAACTCGGTTAACTCGGTTAACTTCTTTCTCGATTCAAAATTGGTAGTCAATCAACTGAATGGGTTGTTTAAAGTAAAGAACAAAAGTTTAAGAAGTTTAATTGTTGAGGTGAGAAAGTTAGAACAGGAAATCGGTGGAAATGTTTTTTATAATTTTATTCCCCGGGAGAAAAATCGAAAAGCTGATTTTCTTGTCCGGACTGTCCTCGCCCAAGGCGCCCAAAATGACCCCATAATTTTTCGATTTAGGTCTAATTAAAAAAATTTTTCCTTGAAAAAATAGCGCCTTTAAATTAAGATAGGTTTGTGATTACTGCCCAAAAAATTACGACGACAAAACCAATTGCTCTAGTTGCTGGTGGAGCTGGTTTTATTGGCTCCTTTTTGTGCGAGGCTCTTTTACTCCAGGATTGTCGGGTTATTTGCGTTGATAATTTATCAAAAGGCAATAAAGAAAATCTTAAAAAATGTTTAGGAAACCCGAATTTTACTTTTCTTGAATATGATTTAACAAAACCTCTACCTGCGGAATTAAAGGGCGAAGGATTATCCTATATATTTGATTTAGTTGGTTTGGAAGCTGTCAGCCAAAACCTTTGGCAATTAGCGTCTAAAACCAGGGCTAGGTTTTTAATTGTTTCCTCTGGGAATTTTCGGCCGGAAATTTTTAAGGAAAATTTTTTAAAAGGTGATGTCAGGATAGTTAATCTTGTTGATGTTTATGGGCCAAGAATGCCTGTTGGAAAGATTCCTGAACCAAAATCCTTGTTCATCACCGATGCTATTTTCGGAATAATCAAGGCAATGTTTGCTCCAGGAACAGCGGGAAAGATTTTTTATTTGACTTCTGAAGGGGAAGAAAAATTAAAATGGAAGCCCCAAGTTAGTTTTGAAAAGGGGATTCAGCAGATCTCAAAAACTTCCCAAACTAAAAAATATTCAATTACCGCAAAAAGGCGTAATTTTAAGCTTTTAATTTTTCTCCCTATTATTTTTTTATTTATTATTTTGACGCCCTTTTTTTGGGGAGGATTAAATGGATTTTTGGGGATAAGATATTTTAAACAAGCCCAAAAGTTTTTCCTATCAGGGGATTTTAAAAAAGCTGCTGTTGGAGCAAAAAAGGCAGAAATATTTTTTAGGAAAGCAGAAAAAATGGGGAAGCCCTTTCGTTTGGGAGGAGAATTAGCCCGGGGGTTGGCCCAGGCGAGTTTGGCAGCAGATAGTGCCGCTGCCTTATCTGGTTATATTTTTCAAAATACCGGTGGCGATGTCCAAAAATTAATTTCCGAAATTAAAATCGGGTTGGACCAGTCTTATTTCTATCTTTCTTTAATTGAAGGAGAGCTGAAAAATCCCAGTTTAATTAATCAAACTGCTAATTTTTTTTGGTTTAAAGACCAGTTGAATGAATTAAATCAAAAAATTCCTAAGATAAAAAACCTAATAATTCAAGCAAAGAAGGTGATTGAGATATTGCCTTGGTTGATTGGTCAAGACCAAAAACGGACTTATTTGGTTCTTTTACAAAACAATAATGAACTCCGGCCGACCGGGGGTTTCATCGGTTCTTTTGCTATATTGACTTTTAACCAAGGGAAATTAGTGGATTTTGAAGTTCAGGATGTCTATTGGGCCGACGGTCAGCTTAAAGGTCATGTTGAGCCGCCGTTGGAATTAAAAAAATATTTGGGTGAGGCAAATTGGTATTTGCGCGACTCAAACTGGGACCCGGATTTTCCTACCTCGGCAGTAAAGGCCCAATGGTTTTTAGAAAAAGAAACTGGTCGGGTAGTTGATGGGGTAGTGGGAATTAATCTTTTTGTTGCCCAAAGATTGCTTAGGGCGGTTGGCGAAATTGAACTTCCTGATTATAAGGAAAAAATTAACGCCAATAATTTTTTTGAAAGAGCCCAGTACTATTCGGAAATCGGTTTTTTTCCTGGTTCAACCCAAAAGCAAGATTTTTTAGGAGCGACTGCCAGAATCTTGTTTGAAAAAATAAAAAATGCTAAAGGAAAGACCCAAGGGGAAATCGCCAAAGCCCTTTATGAGTCTTTAAAATCAAAAGACATTCTTGTTTATCTAAACGATTCTTCGGCGATGGAGAAGATTTTTGATTTGGGTTGGGATGGAGCAGTGAGAAATGTCAAATGCCAAATTTCAGACTCCGAATGTTTGGCTGATTATCTTGCAATTATTGAGGCAAATGTTGGGGTGAATAAGGCAAATTATTTTGTTGAAAGAGAGATAAATCAGGAAATCCAGATAGGCGAAGATGGCCGAATTGAAAAAGTTTTAAAGATTTTTTATCGAAACACCAGTCCCTCAGCTCATTTTCCTGCCGGTGATTACAAAAATTATTTACGGATTTTGGTTCCTAAGGGTAGCGAGTTGGAAAGAATTTTAATTGGTAAAGAGGAGGTGGGAAAAGAAAAAATCGATATTAAAGAAACTGCCGGTAAAACTTCTTTTGGATTTTTAATAAATATTCCTGTTGGCGAGGAAAGGAAAGTAGAGATTTCTTGGTTACTTCCGGAAAAAATCCCCAGAGGACGCAAAACTCAATATTTGTATCTTGTTCAAAAGCAATCGGGGACAAAGCAAGAGAAATTTAGCTTAAAAATTTCTCCTCCGCCAGGAACAGTCATTATTCCTGCTTGGCCGCCGGCAACTTTTCAAGATAACTCCTATCTTTTTAATCCCAATTTTTCTTCTGATTTACCTTTTGAGATGTATTTTGTCGGCGAGTAGGTTGACTGAATAAGTTACGAAACATTGGGTTTAAAAAGCCCAATGGATTACTTAATTGAAAAAACCAATTTGTCCCAAATGTATGTAACTTATACTACTGTTGACAATTTGGGATTTTGGACTTAAAATGTTTTCATTATGGCGAAGAAAACCAAAAAAGAAAAAATCAGCCTTAAAGTAGAAAAAAGGCAAGTTTTTGGCCGAAAGGTCAAAAAATTACGGAGCAAGGGAATTTTGCCGGCGAACATTTATGGAAATAAAGTTAAGTCTTTAGCCGTTCAGGTTCCTTTGAAAAATTTTTTGCCGGTTTATCAGAAAGTAGGGGAGACGGGAATTGTTGAGTTAAAAGTAGATGGCGAGAATAAAATTCGACCAACCTTAATTCACAATGTCCAGTTTGATCCTGTTTCTGATCAACCTTTACATGTTGACTTCCACCAAGTGAGTTTGGAAGAGAAAATCACCGCCAACATTCCGGTAGAGATTGTTGGTCGCTCCCCGGCAGTCGAGCAAAAAATTGGGGTTTTGATTCAGCCTCTAACCGAGGTCGAAGTTGAGGCCTTACCTACTGATTTACCTGGTCAATTTACGGTTGATATTTCCGGGTTAAAAGAAGTCGACCAGGCGATAACGGTAGGAGATTTGAAACCACCGGCGGGAGTTAAAATTTTAACTTCTCCAGGACAGATTTTAGTTAAAATCGAGCCTCCAGCAAAAGAGGAAGTTGCTCCGCCTCCAACAGAAGAAGCCCCGACTGAAGAGGTGCCAGAAGAGGAAAAAGCAGAAGCTAAAGCTCCACCAAAAGAAGAAAAACCAGCAGAAGTGAGTAGACAGGCTTGAAGGCTACGCTTTGTTGTGTTCTAAATATTCTTAGAATGAAAAAAGTAAAGCTCTCTCCTAATTATGAATATTTTTTAAAACTTAAGACCGGCCCTTATAGAGGTCTCTTTAGCTAAAGTCCCCAAAGAGGAAACTCTTCGATACTTGTTGCCTGGGCGCTAATAGAAGAGGTTCCTCCGCTTTTGGGTCGAGCTGATGTTTTTGACTTTTTTGAAGTAACCTTTAAACAAAAAAAGTGAAAGGTTATTTTCGTGGAAGTTGGGGAAAACCAATAGCATCGCCATTGGCGGATAAGTGGGGTCCACACCTGGCCCAATTGCCAACTGGAAAACTTACACTAGCTCGCTTTTTAATAAATCTTCCTTCCAGAAATGGAAGATTTTCGTTGTGACCAAAGCATTTGTTGGTTGATGAGTAGTAGTTTACCAACAAAAGCGAGAATTGCCTTTACGGAAGGTGGGCTTTCTACTTTCTTTCGAAAGAGGAATTGTCCGCTTTTAACCTCATGCTCTCGACTTTTAAGTTTTTACCTTCGGCAAGCTCAGGCCAGGGAGAGTAAATCTACATTCTTATTGTCGCCAATTGATATTTTTTAACTTCCTCAAAAATCTTTTTCTTCGCCTTTTCCCAAGAAAAGTTTTTGTCAAGGATTTTGATCCTTTCTTCTTCCATAATATCATCAAAAAAAGTTAGGGCTCGTTTAACAATTATAGAGCGTCTTCAGCCCCCAAGCAATATGTGCATTTTTGTGACTTTAAGTTATTATGCGAAGCCTGGACATAGCCCTGAATAAGTTACGAAACATTTGGGATTCTGGTAAGTCTCAATGAGTATTTTAGCACACGGCAAGGTAGGAGTCCCAACAAGACTTTTTAGTCTTAATTGAAAAAACCAATTTGTCCCAAATGTATGTAACTTATACATATTTGTAAAAACAATGGCTTTTATGTATAATTGTTCAAAGAGTTTGATTACTTGTTAATTTAATGAAAGGAGGCGTTAAAAAATGATAGGAGCAATAATTGGATTAGTTTGTTACTTGATTGTTGAATCGGCAATTTTTGGTACTTTTGCTTTAGTTCTCAGCAGAAAAGCTAAGGATCAATACGACGCTCTTAAGGCGATTATCATTGTTGTCGTACTTTTACTTGTGCAAAGTTTATTGATAACACCATTACTCAACTTAGTCGATTTAAGAATTGGGAATACTGAAGTTGCTAATTTTCTCGGAACGGACAAGGGAAGCGAACTAATGGGCTTTAGTTTAAGCAATCTTGTTTTTAACCTAATTCAAGGCGTAATTGGTTACGTATTCGGGAAGAAAATACTTGCAAAAGTAAATATTTAATTGCTTGCGAAGCAAGCCAAAATCGCGCGCGCAAAAAATAACGGAAGCGAGGTTGCGAAGCGGCCGACTTGCCGGCCGAAGCTGAAAGCGTAGGCGGGGCTAACCTTTGCGGAATTCGGTTCTAACTTTTTCGTAAATCTCGAAGTAGTTTTTACCTTTTTGGGCTTTGTTTTTTCTTCCTCGCTTTGTCCATTTGGCCAGGCTTGCGGCGTTCTTTAGCCCGGGCATCGCGGGTTAAAAGATGGGCTTTTTTTAAAGGAGAATGATAAAGTTCACGATTTTCTTTATCCAAAGCCCGAGCCAACCCAAGAACAACCGCTCCTAACTGGCCACTCTTCCCCGAACCTTCAACTTTTATCGTTGCATAATATTTTCCAATAGTATTAGTAACCGAAAATGGCTTAAGATAGGCAACTTTTGCCACTTCTCCCGGAAAATACTCAGCAATAGGTTTGCCATTTACTAAAATCTCCCCTTTGCCTTTAAAAAGTCTTACGCGCGCCACCGCCGTCTTTCTTCTCCCAACAGCAGAAATATATTTTTGCGATTTTACCATTTTTAATTGTCGTTTTTCATTTTTCATTTTTCATTTTTAATTTATCTTGATACGGATGATTTTCATCAACAAATATCTTTAATCTCGTCAATCTCTTATCGCGCAATTTATTTTTTGGCAACATCCCAGCAACGGCATGCCAAATTATTTTTCTTGGGTCTTTTGCCATTTGTTGGCTAAAGGTTATTTCTTTAAAACCCCCAGGATAACCAGAATGACGATAATACTTCTTTTCTTTTGCTTTTTTTCCAGATACTTTAACTTGAGAGGCATTGATCACCACCACATAATCTCCACAATCCAAATGAGGGACAAAATAAGGTTTATTTTTTCCCATAAGTAAATTAGCAACTTGCGTTGCTAAACGTCCTAAGATCTTATCTTTGGCATCAACCAAATGCCAAGTTCGTTTTATCTCACTTTTTTTTGTTGACTTTGTTCTCATTCTTTTTCTCCGGCTTTTCCACTAATTCTAATCTCACCATAGGGGCATTATCACCCTGGCGTTCTTTCAAACGGACAATCCGGGTAAACCCCCCAGGTCTGTTTTTAAATAAAGGGGCAAGCTCGTCCACAATTTTATTAACAGCATTTTTATTCTGTAAAAAGGCGGCAATCAATCTCCGGGCGTGAAGAGTTTGCTGTTTTCCTTTAGTAATCAACTTATCTACCAGACGGCGGACTGCTTTTGCCTTAGCTTCAGTTGTCTTTATCTGACCGTGGATAACCAAAGAATTGATTAAACTTTTAAACAGCGCCTTTCGTTTACTCCGATCTAAAGAAAGTTTTTTTCCGGAAACTCGATGCCTCATTTCTCTCCCCACGAAGGAACAATTCCCCTTTTCTCCAAAACTGAGCGAATAATCTTTAAAGATTTCTCTCCTAAATTTTTTACCGAAGCCAAATCAGCCTTATTTGCTCTTGTCAAATCACCCACCGTCTCGTATCCCCCCCGACGCAAAGCATTGGCAATTCTTGTTGGTAATTCAAGCTCTTCGACTGTTAATCTAAAATCTTGGGGAGAAGAGATTGGCTTTCTTTTCTCTTCAACCACCATCTTTACTGGCTTTACCACTCGGCTCAAAAAAGAGATTAAAATTTTTGCTGCTTCTTTTAATGCCTGTTGGGGATCCATTGTTCCATCAGTAGTAATTTCCAAAATCAACCTATCTAAATCGGTTTGTCTGCCAACCCGAGTTGCTTCTACCTTATAATTAACTCTTATTACGGGACTAAAGATTGCATCCAGAAGAATTACTCCTATTTTTTCACTCTTTCTTTCTTCAAGAGGAAGATAACCAAAACCCCGCTGGGCAATCAACTCCATTTTTAATTTACTTTTTTTATCGGCAAGATTGGCTAAAATTAAATCTTTATTAACAATTTCCACCCCTGCTGGCGTTTGGACATCACCAGCTTTAACTTGACCCGGCCCAGTTTTCTCAAGCTCCAACTTAACTGGTTTTTCTCCTTCGTATTTAATTCTTATCTGTTTGAGATTTAAAAGAAGCTCCATCACATCCTCTTTCATTCCCGCCACCGTCGAGAACCTATGTCTCACCCCAGAAATTTTCACCTGGGTAATAGCTGTCCCTGGTAAAGAAGTTAAAAGCACCCGGCGCAAGGCATTTCCCAAAGTATGACCATAACCTTGAGGTAAAGGCTCTAAACTAAATTGGGCAAAATTTTTTGCTTGCTTAATTTTTTTGATTTGAAAATTTACCTCCAACATATACCTCCTTTTATTACTTAGAGTAAAATTCGACAATTAAATCTTCATTAACATCAATATCAATTTCTTCCCTTTCGGGTAAACGACTTATTTTACC